>DASSWD010000294.1:0-20127 GCA_035705335.1 Marinobacter sp.
GTCCGCCGCGGCGCCAGATTGCCGGTTTCGATCTGAAGATCACCACGCACACCTGACAGGTTACCGTCTTCATCGGCGGTAAAACCCTGCACGCGCATGGCCTGGTTGTTGACAATAAATCCGTCCTTGTCGATCCCGAACTGGCCAGCACGGGAATACCGCACCTCACCGTTGTTATTCAGAATGAAAAAGCCATCGCCGCTGATCGCCAGATCCAGGCCATTGTCGGTGAAGCTGATGTTGCCCTGACCGAAGGACTGCTTGACGTCCTGTACCCGCACCCCGTCCCCGATCGGATTGGTGCCGGCGCTCAGAAAGCCGCTGGCGTAGAGGTCTCCGAACTGGGCCTTACTGCTTTTGAAGCCGACCGTACTGGCGTTGGCAATGTTATTGCCGGTGACGTCCAGGTCTACCGATGCAGCCCGAAGGCCACTCAAACCCGTGTTAAATGCCATGACTCATACCTCCTGGTCGGACACCGGTCAGTTAATCTGTTTCACATCAGACAGGGCAATTGAGCCCATGCCTGCAAGATTCAGGGTAATTGCGCCGCCCTTGCCCAGCGACACGCTGTCCACGTTGGCGCTGACCATGGTGGCCAGTTGCTCACTGCCAGACGGATAAGAACCCTGGGCCACAATCCGGTAGGGCCCCGGCGGTAAAGGATTGCCGTTGCCGTCCTGACCATCCCAGCGGAACGACACCACGCCGGCCTGGCGGCTGCCCATGTCAATCTGGCGAACCAGCTCCCCGGCCTGGTTCATTACAGACAGTTGCAGGCCGCCGGTGGATGCTGGCACCTCAATGGTTCCGCTGATCTCACCCTCGCTACCCAATATGGCGATATCCGACGGCGCCAGAACGGTTTTGCCTACCATCGCAGAAGCCTGTAACGCCTGGCTGGAACGAAACTGGCTGGCGACATCATCAACGGTTCTCGACAGGTTCTGCATCTCTTCCAGAGAGCTGAACTGCGCCAACTGAGAGATAAACTCACCGTTGTCCTGGGGCTCCAGCGGGTTCTGGTTCTTCAACTGGGCCAGCATCAACTCCAGGAACGCATCTTTGCCCAGCTCGCTGTTACCCTGTGCACCGTTCTCCTGCTGGATCTGGTACTGGCTCAGCACATCTGAGGCGGAATTCACTGCACTCATGGCTTACTCCTCACGAATCATTGCTGACCCAGCGTCAGGATGCGTTGCATCATGGACTTGGCGGTGTTCATCACATCCACGTTCATCTGAAAGCTGCGGGACGAAGACATCATGTCCGCCATTTCCTCTACCACGTTCACGTTCGGGTAGAACACGTAGCCGTCTTCATTCGCGGCTGGGTGGTCAGGCTCATAACGCATCTGAAGCTCCGCCTGGCTTTCCACGATAGCCTCGACCCGCACTCCGGCACCAACGGCCTGCTGTCCGAAGCCCCCAAGGCCGCTCCCCTGAGAATCCAGAACCGATTGCTGAATCGCCGCAAAAACCGGCTTGCGGGCACGGTACGTTTCCTCAACGCTTGAGCTGACGGTTTCCGCATTGGCAATGTTCGATGCAGTGGTATTCAGGCGCAGAGACTGGGCCGTCATGCCGGACCCGGCAATATCAAAAATGTTTCCCAAAGACATGGCAATCTCCTCCTTCGGTATCAGACTCTCGTCTACTGCCCGGTTATCGCTTTGGTAAGGCCAGAGAACTTGCTGTTCAGAAACTGAAAGCTGGCCTGGAACTCCATGGCGTTGCGCATGAAGCGAGCTTGCTCTGCCTGGGTATCAACAGTATTTCCATCAATAGAAGGCTGATGCGGCAAACGATAGAGCAACTGGCCTTGAGCGCCAGGGCTGGACGTATCCATGTGGGCGGCATGTGTCTGCGCCATTGACAGCCCACTCATTTCACCCTGGGCCCGGCGCATCATGGCCTGAAAGTCTATATCCCGGGCCTTGAATCCCGGGGTATCCGCGTTGGCCAGGTTGTTGGCCAGCACTTCTGCCCGCTTGGTGCGGGCCTCAAGGGCGTGCTGGTGAATGCCCAGCGCGTTGTCAAAGGTGATTGCCATGTTGCCTCCGGAATTCTGCACCGGCTGCGGCCCTGATCAGGCTTGCCGGTTTTGCGTTCTGGAGGAGATAAAGCAAGTGCAGTGCCAGAAATGGAAAACCCCTCAACGGCGAGGGGTTCGGGGCGAATCGATCACAATTCGGGCGGCAACGGAACGGCGTCAGAACCGGCAGCGGCAAAGCCTTTCCTCCGGGCGCCTATTCCCAGCCCGAGGTGGCTCCGGGCCGATGCCAGTTGGCCACAAATTCTCCGGTTGCCGGTCGGGGCACGGCTGGTTTTTGCTGGGCCACGGAGCCAGCGTACAGAAAGCCGACAATGGATTCGTGCTCGGCCAGGCCAAGACCCTCGTGAACCACCGGATGGTACGCCACCGCGCCTGTGCGCCACATGGCACCGAAACCCGAATCCCGGAGCGACAAACCGACGAACGACAGGCCGATGGCGGCGGTCATCACCTGCTCCACCTCCGGCACTTTCGGGTGATACCGGGGCGACGCAATGCCCACGATCACCATCGGGGCCCGCAGGGGCGATTTCCGGGCCTTATCACGCTCGGCCTCCGTTGCGTCTTCTGAACAGGTGGCCGCAAATAGCTGCCCCAGCCGTTCCCGGTCTTCGCCCTGCACTACCAGATACCGCCAGGGCCGCAATAGCGCATGGTCCGGTGCCCGCGCCGCACACTGGAAGGCTTGATCCAGCACCGGCGCCGGCGGCGCCGGGTCCTGTAGCTTGGGTTCGGAGGCTCGTTCGATCAAAAACCGGGTAACAGACGACATACACGCTCGCTGTGTTGAAGTGTGACCTACACCATGGCGTTATCACAGGTGTTGTGAATTGTGGGAACTACGTAATACTGTTAACCTTTAGTCGTAGTCAAAACCAACAAAAAGCAGTCAGAAACCAACAACAAAATGAATTGGCAGCCCACCATGAGCGAAACCACGACCTTCCAAAGCTTCAAGGAATTCTACCCGTACTATCTGGAAGAGCACAGGAACGTCACCTGTCGTCGCCTGCATTTCATCGGCAGCTCACTGGTGCTGATCGTCGCGGCCTATGCACTCATTTCCGGCCAATTAGTCTGGCTGTTCGCCCTGCCGGTGATTGGCTATGGTTTTGCCTGGATCGGCCATTTCAGGTTCGAGAAAAACCGCCCGGCCACCTTCAAGCACCCCTGGTACAGCCTGATGGGCGACTGGGTGATGTTCCGCGACATGCTCACCGGCAGGATTCCTTTCTGACATGATGAGCGCTCCGCCCGAGCTGCGCAACGTATCTGGCAGTGCCAGCAAGGTGGTCCAGGGCGATCTCTATGGCCACCCGGTGGTCATCCCCCCCATGCCGGATTACAACGGCCGCATTCTTGGGTATCTGGCGACAGCCGCCATTATTGTCGCCGGCGTGTCCCAGGGGATTTTCCATCAGTGGCTGTTGTGGCTGGTTGCCACCTCCCTGACCTGGCCCCACATCGCACACTTGATCACCCGGCGCACCTTCCTCAAGCGCTCGCCCCGCATTCGCCAGAAAATGCTGTTCTTTGATTGCGTGATCGGCGGGATGTTCATCGGCTTGATCGGCTTGATCGCGGTGCCCGCGGTTGCCGTTGCGCTGATGCTGATGTTCAGTTGCCTGATTGTGGGCGGGGTGCGCCAGTGGCTGTATGGCACCGCGCTGATGGTTGCCGCCATTGCCGCCTCGGTGGCCAGTTTCGGTACGGCCAGTGATTTTCAGGCGCCGTTGCTGACCAGCATGGTCGCCATGCTCTCCACCGGGCTTTATATCTGCGTAACGGCCTTCTATTCCCACCAGCAGGCCCGCGCCCTGTTGCTTGCCAAAACCCAGATCCAGAACCAGCGGGAGCAATCCATCGCCCTCTCCCACAAGCTGTCCAAGTACCTGTCACCCCAGGTGTGGCAGTCGATCTTTACCGGCGAGCGGGACGTCCGTCTGGAAACCCAGCGCAAGAAGCTTGCGGTGTTCTTCTCGGACATCAAAGGCTTCACGGAACTGTCGGAGGAAATGGAACCGGAAGCCCTGACCGAGCTGCTCAACCACTACTTCAACGAAATGTCGGAACTGGCCCTGAAATACGGCGGCACCATCGACAAATTCGTGGGTGATTCCATCATGGTGTTTTTCGGCGATCCCACCAGCCGGGGCCAGCGCGAAGACGCCTTCGCCTGCGTGTCCATGGCCATCGAGATGCGCAAACACATGAAGATCATGCGCCAGAAGTGGCGCAGCCAGGGCATCAAGACGCCGCTGGAAATCCGCATGGGCATCAGTACCGGCTACACCACAGTGGGGAATTTCGGCGCCGAGAACCGCATGGATTACACCATCATCGGCAAGGAAGTGAACCTGGCCAGCCGGCTGGAATCCCTGGCGCAGCCCGGGGAAATCCTGGTGTCGTATGAAACCTTCTCGCTGATCAAAGAGCGCATCATGTGCCGGGACAAAGGTGAGATTACGGTGAAAGGCTTCGGCCGGCCGGTGCCCATCTATGAGGTGGTGGATTTCCGGCGGGACATGGGCCCGAACCGCAGCTTCCTGGAACACGAACACAGCGGCTTTGCCATGTACCTGGATTCCGAAAAAGTCACGGAACGCGAGCGTCGGGCCATTCTGGCGGCGCTGGAAGACGCTGCCGAACGGTTGCGGGAAGAAGACGACTAGGCCCTGCCAGCCTTTCTCCCTTGCTGCCCCCCCCGCCTCTCTGGGGCTTTATTGCCGAACCAGTCTCGGGCCGGGGTCTGCCCCGGGCTCGGTGCTGCGCCAGGGATTGATATCCAACCCGCCGCGCCGGGTGTAGCGGGCACAGACCATCAGGCTTTCCGGTTGGCACCGGGCCATCAGGTCGGTAAAGAGGGTTTCCACGCAATGCTCGTGAAAATCCTGCTTCTGGCGAAAGCCCACGATGTACTTCAACAGGCCTGAGCGGTCCAGGCGCGGGCCGGTGTAGCGAATCAGCACCGTTGCCCAGTCCGGCTGGCCGGTGACCGGGCAGTTGCTTTTCAGCAAATGGGAACACAGCGCTTCCGTGACCAACTCATCACCCGCCCTCAACGCCTCGGGGCAATACTCGTATCCCACCTCGTCCACCGGTTCATCATCGATCAACTCGTAACCCTGCGGGCGGCCAATGGCCGGGGCGGATTCATCCACGCTCAGCAGCCGCACATCCACCGCCGCACCGCAGGCGCTGGACAGGTCATTCACCACGGTTTCCCGTACCTGATCCTTATTTGAAAAAACCATTTGGTTCAATGAGTTCAGATACAGTTTTAAGGATTTACTTTCAATGATAGCCGGCGATGCCGCCGGAAAGCGGATCTCCGCCCAGGCCACCGCCGGCACGCCACCGGGGCGCAGCCAGCTGATCTCCCAGGCCTGCCAGAGGTCTTCGCCAAACCAAGGCCAGCGGCCGTCTTCCAGCCCGATCCGGCGGCGGTTGGCCTCCCGGGGCACCGGGAACAGCAAGGTCGGATCGTAATCGTCCGGGTATGCGCTGGATTTGCCCAGCGGTGCATTATCCAAAGCCATGATCCGGGCCTCTGTCAGTGACGAATACCCTTACCCCGGGACAGCATCCTCAAGGCAACGGCGATCAGAATCGTAATAAACACCAGGATCATACCCAGCGACACAAACGGGTTCACGTCAGACACCCCAAGAATGCCATAACGGAAGCCGTTCACCATGTACAGAATCGGGTTGGCCATGCTCACTCCCTGCCAGAAGGCAGGCAGCATATCAATGCTGTAGAACACGCCGCCCAGGTAGGTTAACGGCGTCAGCACGAAGGTCGGCACAATCGAGATATCGTCAAACTTGGTCGCCAGCATGGCGTTGATGAACCCACCCAGCGAAAACAGCGCCGAGGTCAGGAACACCGTAATCACCACCATGGGAAGATGGTGAATCGACAACTGTGTGAACGCCAGCGACAGCAAGGTCACAATCAACCCGATACCCAGGCCCCGGGCCATACCGCCCGCCACGTAGCCGGCCAGAATCGTCCAGTTGGGCACGGGTGATACCAGCAGTTCTTCAATACTGCGCTGGAATTTCATCGAGAAGAACGACGACACCACATTGGCGTATGAACTGGTGATGACCGACATCATGATCAGCCCGGGCACGATGAACTGCATGTAGTCGTAACCGCCCATCTGACCAATCCGGGAGCCGATCAGGTTACCGAAAATGATGAAGTACAGGGTCATGGTCACCGCCGGTGGCAGCAGCGTCTGCGGCCATATCCGGGTAAACCGGCGAATCTCTCGGGTGACGATGGTGGCAAAGGCGGTCCAGAGGGCTTGAGGGCTCATGCGCTCACCTGCGCTGGCTTACGGCGTTCTCCGGCGTTATCCTCCACCATCCGGACAAACAGCTCCTCCAGACGGTTGGCCTTGGTGCGCATGCTCACCACCTTCACGCCCTGTTTGTCCAGTTCAATAAACAATGGGTTCAGCCCCTGGCCCTTGGCCACATCCACTTCCAGGCTGCCCTCACCGTTCAGGATGCAGCGGAAGTTGGTCAACTCCGGTGCTTTGCTCAGGCTGTGCTCGGTATCCAGCACAAAGGTTTCCACACTCAGTTGCTGCAAAAGATCGCGCTTGCTGGTGTGCCGGATGATCTCACCGTGGTCGATAATGGCGATGTTCCGGCACAGCGCTTCCGCCTCTTCCAGATAATGGGTGGTCAGGATGATGGTGGTGCCCTGGCGGTTCATCTCCTCCAGGAACTGCCACATGGAACGGCGAAGCTCGATGTCGACGCCAGCGGTGGGCTCGTCCAGAATCAACAGGCGCGGTTCGTGTACCAGAGCCCGGGCAATCATCAGGCGACGCTTCATCCCGCCGGACAGCATCCTCGCCGGGGTGTCCCGCTTCTCCCACAGGCCCAGTTGGCGCAGGTATTTCTCGGTGGAGACTTTCGCCTGCTTGAGCGGAATGCCGTAGTAACCGGCCTGGGTGGTGACGATGTCGAACACCTTTTCAAACTGGTTGAAATTGAATTCCTGGGGCACCACGCCCAGGTTCATTTTGGCGCTCGACAGGTCTGTGTCGATGTCATAACCGAACACCCGGACCTTGCCGCCGGTCTTGTTCACCAGCGACGACACAATACCCAGCGTGGTTGACTTGCCAGCGCCATTAGGCCCCAGCAAGGCAAAGAAATCCCCTTCCCTGACGTGCAGATCAATTCCTTTGAGAGCGTGGAAGCCGTCGCCATAGCGCTTCTCCAGGCCCTCGATGTCGAGTGCATTGGTCATAAACCCTACCGTCGATTGTGTCAGCTTCCCGGCGAGGCGGGATAAAAAGATAGAGAGCTATTGGATTGTGGCGGCCTGATAAAAATCAAGGGCACCAGCCGGAAACGCCAAACCATCAAACTGCGACAGGAATCCCGATATGGCGCCAGTGCCGTCCCTATAATGCGGTTACAACAATTTACAAACGCCTGTTCCCGGAACCGGATGCCACAGGATAACGCGCAGGGATTGTACGACACGCCATGACATTCGTTCACCTTATCCGCCGTTGCATGCCACTCGCCGCCGTCGCTCTCGCGGGCTGTCTCGACAGTGGCAGCGGAGGTTCGTCCGGCACCGCCACCAGCACCGGCCAGATTCACTACCTGGGAGTGGCCGGGCTGAGTTACCAGACCGCCAGCCAGAGCGGCACCACCAACGCCGCCGGCGAGTTTCAGTACTACCCCGGTGAAACCCTGACACTCCGCGTGGGCAACCTGCTCATTGCACAAGACGTTCCCGCCCGGGAATTTGTGACTTTCCTGGAGTTCCAGCCGGAACTGCGCGCTGCCCTGGAAACCGCCGGGGTAAATGACCTGGGATTGCTGGACCACCGGGTCACCGAAGCCAGCCTGCTCAGCAATGTGGAACTGCTCAACCGCACCCGTTTCCTGCTCGCCCTGAACTGGACGGAAAATCTGGACGACAGCGACGGCATCGACATCCGGGACCGGGTGATTGACCAGTTGAACGCCGCTCTTGCCAAACCGGATCTGCCTGACACCCTCGACTTCAACATACCCCAGGACGACTTTACTGCAGAAAACTCCCCGGCCAACCGCCTGCTGGCCACCATCTGCTTCTACCCGGAAGACAGCGAACTGTGCAACGAACCGCCCACCCAGGCCGAGATCGACGCCGCCCCGGAGCGCCCGGCAGACGATAATGACATCGTTCCGGGCATCGATTACCGCGAGGACCTGGAAAACCTGGCCGACCGTATCACCAACGCCGTCCGCTCCATGAGTGATGTCGATAATGAAGACGCCCGGACCTACCTCGAACGAGAGCTGGAGCGAATCACCCGGGACATCAGCCGGCGGTACGTGCTGGACAATGCCATTGCCAACCACACTGCAGGCGATACTGCGATAAAAACCGTGGAGGTTCAGCGAATCGGTGGTGACATTGCCCTGGCTGAGATGGAAGCCCGAAGTACCCGGCCACAAGACGTTAGCGTGAATGCCTGGAGCTGGCAGGAAGCGGAAGTGGAGTACTTCGCGGACGGGCCCTCCGGCGGCGAATCAGAGCTGTTGATCAACTTTCGCCCCGACAACACCTACCGGTGGGTCCTCAAACAGATCCGCGTGGTTATCGATTGATCAGGCGGCCGAGAGAGAACCGGGATTCCGCGCCCGTCACATCGTAGAGTGCAGGGTTCAACCCCTCTGATCCGTGGGGCAGGCACTCCCGAATGCTGAGGGCATCCCCGCTGGCGCGGGACTCGTTGAATCGCGCCAGATCAATCACCTTGGCGGACTTCAGGGGCTGGTGGCTGGCGTCCTGCATCACCATCACTTTCGGCCATAGACGGCGCTCCGGTGAATGCGACACCACAATACCCCGCTGACCGTCAGACAGCTCTACCAGCGAGCCCGTCGGATAGATGCCAATCGACCGGATGAAACTTTCCACCAGATCTTCCTGAAACTCGATGTTGCGCATCTCGTACAGCAGGGCCACCGCTTTGGCCGGGGTCATGGGCTCATGCTCGTTGCGCGGCGCGATCAGCGACTCGAAAAACTCCGCGATACCGGCCACCTTGGCCAGCAATGGAATGCGATCTCCCCGCAAGCCGGCCGGGAAGCCGGAACCGTTGTGGCGCTCCCGGTGGTTCTGAACCACACTCATTACCGCCCGCGACAGCCCTGAGCCTTCCAGTATCGCCACGCCACGTTCCACGTAGCCACGGTAAACGGCCAGTTCCTCACTGGACAGGTGCTGTTCACGCGCCAGCAGCTCAACCGGCAGGCTGGTCTTGCCCACCTGGGACATCAGGCAACCGACACCCAGGTGGTTCAGCAGGCCTTCGTTCAGGCCAAGTTCACGACCGCACACCAACGCCCACACCGTGGTGTTCAGGGCATGGCGATAGACGAAATCGTCGTGTTCCCGGGTACGACTCAACCACAGCAAAGCATTGGGTTGGCGAGCAACGCTGGCCACCATCTTGCGGGTGATTTCAACCGCAGGCTGCAGGTCAGGGGTCTGGCCTGAACGCACCGCTTCGAACACGTCCGTCAGTGCCTGCTCGGCATCGTCCAGCAATCGTTTGGAGGCTTTCAATTCTTTCTGAAGCGTGGTTTCGGTCTGGTAAACCACCGGCTCCCGGATGCTCAACGGGGGCAGTTGCAGAAGGTCGCGGCCCTGGCCACGACCGCCGGCCCGACGGTTGAACGCCGACACCTTGTCGTTGCTGGCTTGCGTGGTAGCGCGAGCTTCCGCGACGTCGATCATCACCCACTTGCAATGGGACACCAACGCGCGAATGTCGCCCTGTGACCGGATGAAAAAGCCCTGAATCGGGAACGGTGTCTGGTGCCACGGGCGATCCAGATCCGACACAAACATGCCGATCTCAAGGTCATGAACCGCGATTTTTTTCTGCTGTACACCCACGATACACCTCGGCCAGAGCGCATTTTCAGTCAGGCCAGTTTGACACGATGGCGGCCAGACTCCATTACGTTTTGTTAGCCAACCGTCACTAAACAGCAACACCGGGTAACGCAATCTATCACTTGGCAACGAAATGTAGCAGTGTGACAGGCCTCACACTGGTGCTGGAATCAGTCGTCCCGGCACTCACGGGCATTGAATTCGGGCAGGCTGGCGCTGAGGGAACCCCTCGGGACTTTGCGGGCGTACACCTGGTAGGGAACAGAGGAAGGCCGCAGGTAATCCACGTTCACCGTTTCATCGCCCCGGGCCAGGGTTGGTTGTATCGGCTGGCAGGAAACCTGTAATTCAAACTGGCTGCCGACAGCCGCAATCCGATCACCGCCGCCTGGCACCCGGACACTCAGGCAGCGTCCTGGCACATCCGTCACTACCGGTTGATCCAGCGCGCGGCCAGCGCAGGCACGAATACCCTTGCCGCAGTTTCCAGCCTGTTCGTGGCTGTCATCCGCCAGTCGCCATACCCGCTCACTGCACTGGGTTTCGAGCGTCATGGTGGTGGTGCGATTATGGGTGATCCACCACCCGGGGTATTCGGCGCTGTCCCAGGATATGCGCACATCCCGGGTTTTACCGGAAGACGTTTCGGCGGGAAACATGGCGTAATGGGTGTAATAGCTGGCACAGCCACTGACCAAAGCGCCAACCAGCGCGACCAGCATCAGCCGCAGCGATCTTGCCTCAGCCATCGTCAGGCTCGAACTGGAGACCAAAGCCGTCGTTGGTCCGGCGCACAACAATCATGTCCAGTATCGGGGCCGGCACGGGCAACCCCTGAACCTGAACGGTCACTTTGTCGCCCAGCGCCGGATCAAAGGGCTCGTCACCCAGCACGATAAACACTCCACCGTCTGAAATGTCACGGGTGGAGAACACAAAGGCCCCCAACCCGTCATGCTCCACACGTACTTTCGCACTCATTGCCGTGCGGCTGTGGATTCTTCGATCATCGCCCGCCATTGCGCCTTACATCCTGTTTATGGAAGGTATTTTTCTTGTGAGGGAAAGCATACCACCATTTCCCACCCGGAGAGCCAGCCCCACACCTGTAAAAAAGCCCGGCCTGGCCGGGCTTTTGTAACATCAGGTATCCCGCAGCCGCGGGCCCGGCCAGTTACTGCCAGATCACCGGTTGGCGTTTGGCGTACCAGCTGTCCACTTTAGCCTGATAGGCATCCTCCACCACGTTGCGCTTGAGCTTTAGCGTGGGCGTCAGGAAGCTGTTCTCGATCGACCACTCATCGCTGACCACGGTAATGAAGGCCAGTTGTTCGTGAGGGTCTACGGTCTTGTTGACCTCCTGAATCAGCTGCTTGAAGCTCTCTTCCAGTTCCCGGCGGAAGTTCTCGTCGGCAGCCTTCGGGCGCAGTTCCTCGCCCAGCATCACCAGAGCGTGGGGCTGGGTCTGGTTAGCGCCAGACACGCACACCATCTCGATGGCGTCGTGGGACATCAGGCGGTTTTCGATCGGCGCAGGCGCAATGTACTTGCCCTTACTGGTTTTGAAGATTTCCTTGATGCGGCCGGTCAGCTTCAGGCGACCCATTTCGTCGATCTCGCCCTTATCACCGGTCCGCAGGAAACCGTCGTCAGTAAACGCCTCGGCAGTTTTCTCTTCGTCCTTGTAATAGCCCATCATGGTGGCCGGGCTTTTCACCAGCACTTCGCCCACATCGCTGATCTTCACTTCCACGCCGGGCAGTGCCTCGCCCACGTAACCGGTGCGGGTACGGCCAGGCTTGTTCATGTGCGAATAGGCAAAGTTCTCAGACATGCCATAGCCTTCGAGCAACTCCAGGCCCAGATTGCGGTACCAGTCCAGCACATCGTTGGACAGCGGCGCAGAACCGGAACCCGCCAGTTTCACCTTGTCCAGGCCCAGCCCCTTGAGCACCTTCTTCTTGATCAGCCTGTTCACCACCGGAATCTTCAGCAGGCGCTCCAGCTTCTGCTTGGGCACCTTCTGCAGCACGCCGTGCTGGAATTTCACCCACAGGCGCGGTACAGACAGGAACAGCGTCGGCTGGGCCCGCTGCAGATCCTGAACGAAGGTGTCCAGCGATTCGGCGAAGTACAGATGAAAGCCGGAATACAGCGAACCCAGCTCCACAAACGTACGCTCAAACACGTGGGCCAGCGGCAGGTAAGACAGCATGCGCTCGCCGGGGCCAACGCCCAGGGTCTGAATGCCACCGGCAGCGGCAAACGCCATGTTACCGAAGCTCAGCATCACGCCCTTGGGCCGGCCGGTGCTGCCCGATGTGTAGACGATGGTGGCCAGCTCTTCGGCGTCACGCTCGGTTTTGCCTTCGAGCGGCGCGGTCTTGGCGACGATATCGTCCCAGGTTTCAAAGTCGTTGGGCGGGCTCAGCGGGAAGCTAATGCAGCGAACCGACTCTGGCACGCCGGGCTTCATCATATCCCAGTCGTCGAGCTTGCCAACGAACAGCACATCGCACTCGGCGTGGTTGAGAATGTAATTAACGGTGTCGGCATTCAGGGTCGGGTACAGCGGCACAGAGATGTGGCCGGCCATCCAGATCGCCCAGTCGCTCATGATCCACTGGGCGCAGTTCTTGGAAATCAGGCCGATGCGGCTTTTTTCCGGCAGATTCAGGGATTTCAGGTACGCCGCCATCCGGCGAGCTTCATCTACTGCACGGCCCCAGGTGTATTCCTCTACCTTGCCGTTTCCGATGGGCTGGGTCATGTACAGGGAATTCGCCTTGGTGGCCTCCCAGTGATAGACCATCTCCAGGGGAAGCTTTTTTGTTGTGTCCATGGACCTTCCTAGTTTGTCTTTATAGTTGGGGGTTTGGCGTATTATTAGACTTTAGTAGCCTATTTCAACACACCTGACTACGTCAAAACGTGATTCGTTCAAAATAATTTGCATCTGCAACCAACCGTCCCACTTCGGCGACACCCTGCCCCGAAACCCGAAACGCTGTGGTAAACTTGCGCCCCTTATTTCGACATCCCGGCCCCAGGCCAGGGTACCCGTCATCGACTCGGAGTTGGGCACATGGTTAAAAACACCCTGCGTACCCTGATCGGCGCTTCGCTGCTGGCTGCGGCAAGCCTGGTTCAGGCACAAGAAACCCGCGTGGTTGCCATTACACAGATCGTCGAACACCCGGCACTGGATGCCGTCCATCAAGGTGTCAGGGATGAACTGGCGGAACGGGGCTATAAAGAAGGCGAAAACCTGCAAATCATGCATGAGAGCGCCCAGGGCAATTCCGCGATTGCCTCCCAGATTGCCCGCAAGTTTGTTGGCGAGCAACCGGATGTCATCGTTGCCATCGCAACCCCTTCCGCACAGACCGTTGCCGCTGCCGCCCGCAACATCCCGGTGGTGTTCTCGGCAGTCACCGACCCCGTGGCTGCCAAGCTGATCGAAAGCTGGGAAAAGCCGGGCGCCAACATCACCGGCGTCAGCGACATGCTGCCCATCAAAAAGCATCTGGACATGCTGCAACGCGTGATGCCAGACGCCAAGCGCATCGGTACCGTATACAACCCGGGTGAAGCGAATGCGGCGGCACTGGTTAAATTGCTTGAGCAGCACCTGGCTGAGCGCGGCCTGGAACTCGTCAAAGCTGCGGCCACCAAAACCTCCGAAGTTCTGGGCGCTGCGCGCTCGCTGGCCGGCAAGGTGGATGCTATCTACCTGACCACAGACAACACCGTGATCAGCGCCGCAGAAGCAGTGATTTCCGTGGGCCAGCGCGCGAACATCCCTGTCTTCGCCGCCGACACCGCCACCGTCGAGCGTGGCGCTGTGGCCGCCCTGGGCTTCGACTACTACAAGCACGGTCGCCAGACCGGTGCCATGGTGGCGCGGGTGCTTGAAGGCGCCGACACTGCCACCATGCCGGTGGAAACCATGGAAGAGCTGGATCTGTTCGTGAACCCGGAAGCCGCCGAGCGCATGGGCATCACGCTGGCAGAAGACTTCATTCAGGACGCACAGAAAGTCGTCAAAAGCGGCGAGTAATCCCTGACCCAACGCGGGCGGACCCCACAAGGGCCCGCCCGTTTTCATTTCACGGTGAACCTACCCATGCTCAGTGATATTGCCTTTTACGGTGCTCTGGAAACCGGCCTGATCTACGGCCTGGTAGCGTTTGGTATCTATCTCTCCTTCCGGGTGCTGGATTTCCCGGACCTGACGGTTGACGGCAGCTTCCCCCTGGGGGCCGCCGTCGCCGCGGTTCTGCTGGTGGAAGGCTGGAACCCCTGGCTGGCCACCGGCATGGCTGCACTCGCCGGAATGGCCGCCGGAGCGGTTACCGCATTGCTCAACGTAAAGCTCAACATCTTGAACCTGCTGGCGTCCATCCTGACCATGATTGCGCTCTACTCTATCAACCTGCGCATCATGGGCCGGCCCAACATTGCCTTGCTTACCGAAGACACGGTACTCACGCCCTGGTACGGAATCGGCCTTAAGTTTCACCAGGTGTCGGTGGCGCTGTTTGTCATTGTGGTAGTGGTGGCGCTGGTTCTGCTGTGGCGCTTCATGAAATCCGAAATCGGTCTGGCCATGCGCGCCACCGGTGCCAACCCCCGCATGGCCCGGGCCCAGGGCATTGCCACCGGCGCCATGATTGTGCTGGGCGTGGCACTGTCCAACGGTCTTGTTGGCGTTGCGGGCGCCCTGTTCGCCCAGAGCCAGGGTGCGGCGGATGTCACCATGGGCGTGGGCGTGATTGTGATCGGTCTGGCATCGCTGATTGGCGGTGAGGCTGTGGTCACCCCGTCCACAGTCTTGCGGGCACTGATCGCCTGCGTGGTGGGTGCCATCATGTACCGCCTGGCCATCGCCTTTGCCCTGAACGCGGACTTCCTGGGCCTGAAATCCCAGGATCTGAACCTGATTACCGCGGTTCTGGTTACCCTGGCCATTGTCCTGCCCGGCGTTCGTACCAAGATCGCCAACAAACTCACCCGCAAACAGGCCTGAGGAGGCACCATGATCAGCGCAACCGATCTGAAGCTCACCTTTGGCAAAGGCACGCCGCTGGAAAATCCGGCGCTGCGGGGCATGAGCCTGACCGTCAACCAGGGTGAGTTTGTCACCGTTATCGGCAGCAACGGTGCCGGTAAATCCACCTTCCTGAACGCCCTGGCCGGCGAAGTGATGGTCGACAGCGGCCAGATCATCGTCGACAACCAGGACGTCACGCGCCTGCCCACCCACAAGCGTGCGGCGCGGGTAGCACGGGTGTTCCAGGACCCGCTGGCCGGCACCTGTGAAAACCTGTCCATTGAGGAAAACCTGTCCCTGGCCATCAAACGGGGCCAGACCCGGTTCCTCACCAGCGCGGTAAAAAAGCGCTACCTGGAAACATTCCGGAGCAGCCTTTCCTCGCTGAAACTCGGCCTGGAAAACCGCCTGGGCGACAAGATGGGCCTGCTCTCCGGCGGCCAGCGCCAGGCCGTGAGCCTGCTGATGGCGAGCCTGACACCCTCCAGCATTCTGCTGCTGGACGAACACACCGCCGCTCTGGATCCGAAAACCGCCGCCTTCGTGCTGGACCTGACCACACAGATCATCGAGGAGCAGAAGCTCACCGCCCTGATGGTCACCCACAGCATGAAACAGGCGCTGGAAGTTGGCAGCCGCACGGTGATGCTGCACCAGGGCCAGGTGGTGTTCGACATCGCCGGCAAAGACCGCGAAGGGCTGGAAGTGAAAGACCTGCTGGGTCTGTTCGAGAAACAGCGCGGCCTGCAGGTGGACGACGACAGCCTGCTGCTGGGCTAGCGCCGAATTATTCAGCACGCCAAACAGAAACGGGGCCCGCGAAGGCCCCGTTTCTGTTCACCGCTGCGATCAGTTGTGACCGTAAATCCGCATCGCGGTATCCGTCACCGCCAGGTTATCCAGCGCAACAGAACCAATGGACGTGCCACCGATAATCACCCCACCGATGCGCATATCCGCCTCGAAGCGTTCCATATCAATGGCCAGCACGTCGATTCCTGCCGCGTTGGCACCTTGATAGATATCCAGATCCACATTGGCGAACAACCTTAGCGGCTGAGGTGCCTGCAGGTCATAGTCCGCCCCGGTGAGCTGAAGATCACGGATGCCCATGGCCAGGAACGGCATGTCGAAGTCCAGGTCATCAATGGCAATGTCGGTCAGCAGGTTGATGCTGTCGGTGGCGGTATCCACCCGGATGGTGCCACTGCCAATCAGCATGTCCATCTGGAAGTTATCCAGAACGGTAGTGCTGCCCCCGGTGCCGGTCAGGTTCCACTCGCCGGTGGTCATGCGGAAATCTACGGCGTTGAAGCTCAGCGGCAACAGGTTGATGATGGCATCGCCGTCCCGGGCGATATCAATGTTGATGCGGATGTTATCCAGCCGGTCGGTTGCCTGCCCGTTCAGGTTCAGGTTCATCTCGGAGAACATGTCCGTGCGATTGGCACCGCCAATGGAAATGTCGTTGATCTCCAGAGAGCCTTCGTCTGTGTACAGGAACTGGCCGATGTTCAGCCGGGTTTCCAGTTCGATGGTCACTCCCGCCTGGCCGGTGATGTTACCCATCGCCGCTTCATCCAGGGGCTGGAACGCCATTGCCGCCGGCGGCGCACCGGCAACGCACAACGCAAGTAGTGAAGGTTTCAGGCCTTTCATTGTTCTTTTCCTTTTTTATCGTCGTGATCACTTCCTGTGGGCCACTGCAGTCTGACGACGCCACCCCCGTACTCTACCGATACGTCGCGGCTGGATACGTGCAGCGGTCACAATCGAGTGCAGATTGCATCAAAATACCCGGTGATTTTTTAACCACAACATCTAGTGATTTCACGTTTTGCGCCGCAAGCTGCTGATTCTGCCCGCATCACGGCAATTTCAAGAGGTCATCAAGGTTTTTTCCATTGATTTTCTTTGCCACACCCGCGCATTCAATAGTTGCACTCTTCTTCACAGACCACTATATCCTGTTATACTTTCGAAAAAATAAGCCCATATATAGGGCCACACAAAAACGCCAACCGCCGCACACCACGCGGCGCCAAAGCAGGCAACCACAAGGCCTGCCGCGATGATCAAGCGCAAGACCCGGCCTCTCGTGGGCCCTGGCACCTCACAGCACAACCACCATATCTAGTGGTTATCTGTGAACCAGAAACCACCGGGCCGGCGTACCAAGACCGCAGTACCTGGTTACCAAGGGGTATGGCGCTGAAGGACGGCGCCATCAAAAAGAGACATACTGAAAACCGAGGGTGGCAATGAACGCTAAGGCACAGGCAGTGATCACAACGATTCCCATGCAGGAAGCTTCGCTGGATATCTGGAGCAGCAAGTACCAGCTCAAGACCAAAACCGGCGAGCCTGTCGACAAAGACATCAACGCAACCTACGAGCGCGTGGCCAAGGCCCTGGCCGAGGTTGAGAAAAAGAATGTACGCGACAAGTACATGAAGGAATTCCTGTGGGCACTGCAGAACGGGGCCATCCCCGCCGGCCGTATCACCTCCAACGCCGGTGCCGAAGCCCACAAGCCAGCCACCTCCACCATCAACTGCACCGTCTCCGGCACTATCCAGGATTCCATGAACGACATCCTGGAGAAAAACCACGAAGCGGGCCTCACCCTCAAGGCCGGCTGTGGTATCGGTTACGAATTCTCGACCCTGCGCCCGCGTGGCGCGTACGTGGCCGGCGCTGGCGCAACCACCTCTGGCCCGCTGTCGTTCATGGATATTTTCGACCGCATGTGCTTCACCGTGTCCTCCGCCGGTGGCCGCCGTGGCGCCCAGATGGCCACCTTCGACGTGCACCACCCGGACGTGATCGAATTCATCCAGGCCAAGCGTGAAGACGGCCGCCTGCGCCAGTTCAACCTGTCGCTGCTGATCACCGAAGACTTCATCGAAGCCGTGCGCAACGGCGACGACTGGCACCTGTCGTTCCCCGTTACCCAGAAAGAGGCCGACGACGAGGGCCTGGACCTGAGCGACACCAGCCAGTTCGTATACCGGGATTTCCCGCACCAGAAAGGCTACGTGGTTAACAGCGAAGGCAAAGTAGCCTGCCGCATCTATAAAACGGTCAAGGCCCAGTTGATCTGGGACACCATCATGACCAGCACCTACGACTACGCCGAGCCAGGTTTCATCCTGATCGACAAGGTCAACCAGATGAACAACAACTGGTTCTGCGAAGACATCCGCGCCACCAACCCCTGTGGCGAGCAGCCCCTGCCCCCTTACGGTAGCTGTCTGCTGGGCTCTGTGAACCTGACCAAGTTCGTGGACTACCCGTTCACCGAGAAAGCCAGCTTCAACTACGAGAAGTACCGCAAAGTGGTGGCCACCTTCACCCGCATGCTGGACAACGTAGTGGAAATCAACGGCCTGCCCCTGGGCGAACAGCGCCACGAGATCACCTACAAGCGCCGCCACGGCATGGGCATTCTGGGCCTGGGTTCCACCCTCGCCATGCTGCGCATGCCTTACGGTTCTGACGAATCCGTGAAGTTCACCGAAGAAGTGGTCCGCGAAATGGCCGTGGAAGGCTGGCGCCAGTCTCTGGCCCTGGCCGAAGAGAAAGGCCCCGCACCGATCATGGAAGACGAGTTCGAAATCACCCCGAAGCTGATGAGCAAGTGCCCGACACTGGCCGAAGACGGCATCAAGATCGGCGACAAGGTAAAAGGCAAGGTACTGCACGCCAAATACAGCCGGTACATGAACCGCATCGCCGAGGTAGAGCCGGAGCTGGTCGCCCAGCTGGCCGAGAAAGGTGGCCGTTTCACCCACCACACCTCCATCGCGCCCACCGGCACCATCAGCCTGT
The DNA here is from genome assembly GCA_035705335.1 of Marinobacter sp. GTDB lineage: Bacteria > Pseudomonadota > Gammaproteobacteria > Pseudomonadales > Oleiphilaceae > Marinobacter. Next base: position 18,872 of record DASSWD010000294.1, read on the forward strand.
CGCTGGCCAACAACGCCAGTAACGGCATTGAGCCGAGCTTCTCGCACCATTACGCCCGAAACATCATCCGTGAAGGCCGTAAAACCAAAGAGAAAGTGGACGTATTCAGCTTCGAACTGCTGGCCTACCGCCACCTGATCAACGCGGGTGCCATGCCGTTCTCCGAAGACGAAGACAAGAAGCTGCCGGACTACTTCACCACCTCGGATGACGTCACCCCGGCCCAGCACGTGGACATTCAGGCCGCGGCCCAGTTGTGGGTGGATTCTTCCATCTCCAAGACCGCCAACGTGCCCACCGACTTCGCGTACCCGGACTTCAAAAACATTTACATGTACGCATACGACAAGGGCCTGAAAGGCTGCACCACCTTCCGCTTCAACCCGGAAGCCTTCCAGGGCGTACTGGTCAAAGAGAAAGATTTGGAAAACACGCTTTACGAATTCACCCTGGATGATGGCAGCAAGGTGACCCTCAAAGGTAACGAGCAAGTGGAATACGACGGCGAAATGCACACCGCCGCCAACCTCTTCGACGCGCTCAAAGAAGGCACCTACGGCAAGTATTGATCCGGGACCGACACACAGGACAACGACCATGACAGTGAAAATCAGCAACAAAATCGTCGGCTACCGCGTGAAGAAAGCCGACACAGAACAGCCGGCACCGGCCGCCGCGCCGATGGAAGCCAAGCCCATTCGCATGAACGAAACCATCGAGCGGCCGGACTTCCTGCTGGGCACCACCTACAAGATCAAGCCGCCGGTGGCTGAACACGCCATGTACATCACGATCAACGACATCGTGCTGAACGAAGGCACCGACCACGAAAGCCGGCAGCCGTACGAAGTGTTCATCAATTCCAAATCGATGGAGCACTTCCAGTGGGTTATCGCCCTCACCCGCGTAATCTCAGCGGTGTTCCGCAAAGGCGGTGACGTCACCTTCCTGGTGGAAGAGCTGCGCAGCGTATACGACCCCAACGGCGGCTACTTCAAGAAAGGCGGCGTGTTCATGCCCTCACTGGTGGCCGAAATCGGCGCCGTGATCGAGAAGCACCTGAAGGCCATCGGCCTGCTGGAAAGCGACGAGATGAGCGAAACCACAAAGCGCATCCTCGCCGAAAAGCGCGCCGAGTTCGAAGCCAGCCAGAAAGCGGCCACCAACGACGAAAACGCCAGCGAATACCCCGCCAACGCCACCATGTGCGGCAAGTGCAGCACCAAGGCGGTGATTGTGATGGACGGGTGTGCGAC
>DASSWD010000295.1:0-3688 GCA_035705335.1 Marinobacter sp.
TCACTTTCACACCCGGCTTCAGCGCGTAGGCGCCCAGCTCAAAACGCACCTGGTCGTTGCCTTTGCCGGTGGCACCGTGAGAGATGGCATCCGCGCCGGTTTCGTTGGCGATTTCCACCAGGCGTTTGGCGATCAGCGGGCGGGCAATGGAGGTGCCGAGCAGGTACTCGCCCTCATAGATGGTGTTGGCGCGGAACATCGGGAACACGTAATCGCGCACAAATTCCTCGCGCAGGTCCTCGATGTAGATTTCCTTCACACCCAGCGCCTTGGCCTTAGCCCGCGCCGGCTCCACTTCCTCGCCCTGGCCGATGTCGGCGGTGAAGGTCACCACCTCACAGTTGTAGGTATCCTGCAACCACCGCACGATCACGGATGTATCCAGGCCACCGGAATAGGCCAGCACCACCTTTTTGATATCAGACATGCCCTTGCTCCAGACTGAACAGAATGGATGTGTTGAAAATAAGGGCGATATTGTACGGGACGGCGGGGGGAATGGCTATTCAGCCCGCCGCTTGCTGGCTAACCACCTCTTCCCGGATGCCATCCCAGCCTTCCTTGACTGAGCGCAGCAGGACCAGTACTTCGTCGAGCTTGGCAATGTCGTTCTTGGCGCTGGCTTCCAGCAAGGTGCGCTCCATATAGTCGTAAAGGGCTTCCAGCCGCGCGGCCAGGTCACCGCCCTGCTCGAAATCCAGGAACGAACGCAGGCCGCCAATGATTTCAATGGCCTTGTTCAGCAACTGGGCTTTACCGGCGTAATCCTTCGCCTGCATCCTGGCTTTGGCCATGTTGATTCGCTCAATGGCCCCGTTGTACAGAAGCTGGATCAGCTTGTGGGGGTCGGCATCGGTGATGCTGGTCTGGGTGTTGACGCGTTGGTACGCTTGCAAGCCGTTCATAGTTAACCTCTGTTTACCGTGCTCACGGTTGGTGCCAGATTCGATTGCGGTACTGCGTTGAGTATAGCTGCCTCAGTCGTCATTGCGATTGGGCGCCAGAGCAGCCAGTTGCTGCGTTATGAAGTCTCCGGTGCTGTTGAGCTGAGCAATGAGTGAGTCAGCCGCCGTAAACTGGCGTACCAGCCGCTCCCGGTAAGACTCCAGGCGCTCATCAAGGCGCGCCCGGCTTTGCTCAATTTGCTCCAGCTCTCTGGTCAGGCTCTCGGTTCGGGACTCAATGGCACCGCCCGCACCCACCATACGTGTTACGGCGTTAACGGTGCGCTCGGCCACTCCCTCAATGAACGTGATTGAACCCCGGTTACCCGTTTGATCACCCAGTATCCTCACCTGAAGGCCAGAAGCGTCACCGTTGCCGCCCGCAAGAAACAGCACCTGGCCGTCACCTTCAGCAGTGCGGCCACCAATGGTGCCCGCCACGTTGACACCCGCCGTGCCGGTGGCCACCGCAAGACCATAAGCTGAACCGTCTTCCGCGTTCGTGATACTGACAGTGGATTTGCTGCCATAGCTGGACGACGTAAAAGTCAGCTTGCCGTCAACGTCCAACCCCACCTGAACCGATGTATCCGAAGCATTCAGCGCATTATTGCTGTTCAACTGAGCCTGCAACTCATCCACAAACGCCTGGGGCGAGGCGTATTCGCCCTGAGTCAGCGTCACGCTGACCGACGTATCGCCATCCACCTGGAACGTGAGCTCATCATTCGCTGCGGTTATGGAAATGGGCGTAGTCATGTTTGCCACAAGGGCGGCATTGCCGGTAAGTACACCCTGGGTTGCAGCCTGAGTCACATTGATATCGTAGGTACCCGGCACGGTATCGAGACCACTGCGCACAAACTCCACCTGGCTGTCGGTGGTACGGCCCTGCTCGGCAAAGAGAGCGGTCACATCGTCCGGGTAGGCCTTGAGCTGCTCCTCGAACTTTTCACGGTCAAATTCCAGGCCGCCCGTTTCCCAGTCTGTGGTGATTCCCACATCCGCGAGGCTGCGCACACTGGCGTTCTCCAGCCCGGGAACCACGCGGGTGAGAATATCGCGCAACTGATTCTGAATTCCCCGGATTGCGGAGTCACCGGTCAACAGGCTGCCAACGCCCGACTCCGCGTTAAACCCAGCCAGACCATCAATGGTGGACTGCAGCGCATTGAACTTGTCAACAAAGCCCTGAACCCGGTCGGCGACCGCACCGAAATCCTGCTCCACGGAAACCGTGGCCTTGCCCTCTTCCTTGATGTCGAAGGAGAGACCATCAATCACGTTCTCGAAGTTATTGGTGGAACGGGTAACCGCCACGCCGTTGATTTCCATCACGGCATCTTTCGCCACTATGGTCTCGGTCAGGCCGGCGCCCGAATCCATGCCGCTGTTGAAAGCAAACCGGGACAGGCCCTGATTGTCAGTATCCGTGCCACCGTTGTCGCCAGACACCGCAATACTCACGGCATTGGCGGTACCGGTTTCATCGGCGGATAACACCAACTGATAGCCAGAGCCGGTATCAATCACCCCTGCAGAGACACCCGCATCGGCGTCATTGATAGCATTTGCGAGGCCCTGGAGCGTGTCGTTGCTGTCATCAATGGTGATATTCGTGGTTTTTTCGCCCACGGATAATGTCAGAGTGCCTTGCCCTACGCTGGTGGCATCCCGGTCTGCGAAGACCACGGTCGACGCCAGCGCCTGCGCCTGCGCCAGGCTGGTCACATTGATGCTGTAGGTTCCACGGCTGGCCTTCGTGCTGTCAACGGAAACGGTGATGTCTTCATTGGACGAGTTTGCCGAGAAGGCCGTGAGATTATCGGGGGCGCTCAGTTGCCGCATGGGCAGCCGAAGCTCCGTGACCGCACTGCGAAGTTGTCCGTAGGCAGAAATCAGCGCTTCGGTTTTCTGGGTTTCCTGGCTGAGCCTCAGTTCCACGGGTTCGCGCTCGGCGGCCACCAACTGATCCACCAGGTCCGCGTTCAGAACCCCGGAACCGATGCCTAACGATGAAATTGTTGCCATATCCATGCCTCCTCAAGGGGGCGGTAAAACCAGACTGAACCGTTTATCGGCAAGAGACGGCAAAACTTTGCCTTCCAACGGGACAAATTTGTAACTAACCGTAACCCCTGACGCAAAACACCGCCGGGCCCTCTCAGGCGCGGCGGTGCTGAATTACCGTTGAATCTATCGGGCCAGCGGCGAAGCGGCATACGCTCTGCCGGCTTTTCCTAAACCTTGATACTAAACAACGTCAGCGGTTCATCCTGCTGCAATTTTTCTGCCAACCTCAAAGCCACTTCATCCGGGATCTGGCGAATCACTTCCTGGGTTTGCTGATCGACCACCTTTACGATGGTCTGGCCCAGTTCGTTATCCACCTCAAACTGCAAATCCCGCTGCACGGTCTGAACAAAATCGTTCAGTTGGCTGACCGCCTGGTCCAGTTGCTCACGCTGCGCCTCGTTGCGCGCCTGCAGCCTTTCGGCTTTCGGCGCTTCGGGCGCCGCCTGGGCACTCTGCACCTGGCGAACACCGGCAGTTGAAGCAGCAAGGTCAGGGGCATTACGGCCCGAGCCCTGAGATGACGACAACGCCTTGGCCGGAGACTGGGCAGCAGAGCTGACCAGTTTCAAGTCCGGGCTGTTCAGGTTAACGTCATTCATAGCCGTACCTCGCTATCCTTCAACGGCGGAAGGCCGGACCCCGAAGGCTCCGGCCGTTACCGCGCTACC
>DASSWD010000296.1:0-4681 GCA_035705335.1 Marinobacter sp.
CTCTGTCCCCAGATGGCTCTGCCGACCGGCTTCCGTGGTCACCCACGGCCGGTTGATCCAGGGCGGATCATGCCGGACATGCTGGGTATGCCCGCACGCCAGGCGGGCCACCCAGTGCTGCTCGTCGTCCTGGTGATAGCCCACGATGGCCTGGTTCATACCGCCAACCTCATGGCTGGCAACACGCCTTGTACTTGCGCCCACTGCCACAGGGGCAAGGCTCATTCCGGCCAGGTTTGAGAGCGACTTCGCTGGTTTTACCGGTCAGGTAATACCAGCGGCCGTCGATCTTGCGGAACTCGGAGTTTTCCTCGAGCACGCCCCAACCGCCGGGCGTGCGGTAAATCGCCTGGAAGTGCACCGTGCCCTTATCGCCCTCAGCCCCTGAAGACAGGATGCGCAGCGAGGCCCAGTCGGGGGAGCCGGCCAGGTCCAGCTGGCCTGGACGGGTGTCCGGGTGCCAGGTGGCCAGCAGGTAAGCCACGTTCTCTTTCACAAAGGCGCTGTAGCGGGAGCGCATCAGGGCTTCCGGCGAGGGCGCAGCGTCGCCCTGGTGGTAGCGGCCGCAGCACTGGGCATAGGGCACGCCAGAGCCACAGGGGCAAACGGCGTGTTCGGTTTGATGGTCTGGGTCAGGCATCGGGTCTAAGTCAGGTTATTGCGAAGAGTGCATGGTATCAGGTGGCGCCGGGCGCGGCCTATCCGGCCCAGAGCCTTGCGCGGAAGTCACTGCGCCGCCAGAGCAACGCCAGCCAAAGTGCCTGCAGGTTGATAAGCAACGCCAGCACCCATTCAAAGGCATCGTCTTTCTGGTCATGGAAGGCCGGCGCCACCCCTTCCAGAATGACCGAGACCATACCGACACAGAGCGTCAGGGCACTCCAGCGCAGCAATTGCCGCCCCGTAGCCTGCCATTTCGGGTGGCTGGCCAGGCCGGCACTGACCAGTGCCAGGCTGATAAACGACAGGGAGAAGTACAACACCACCCCAATCCGCCGGATCAGGTTAAAACCATCGCCGGCATGCCCAAGCGCCAAGGTGTAGAGCGCCAGCGCCACGCTGGCCACAAGGCCCAACCACGGCACCCAGCGGGCACCCCGGGTGTGAATCCCAAGCTGATGCAACCAGCGGCCGTTCAACCACCAGAAAAGCACCCCAAACACCGCCGCCGGCAACATGGTGCCCTTAAAAATGAAGTAAGCCGTGCCGTGGCGACCGGTGCGGCTAATGCTGGTGCAGCTGTCCCAATAGGGCACGCAGGCGCTCACATGCCCCTCCAACACCGACACGGCAAACGTCAGGTGAATGGTGAGCAGTGGAATGCAGCCGGCCACCAGCGCCAGCCACCACAGAGCAATCGTGCGAGATCCCATAACCTCTCCCTGGCTCCACAGGTTACGACGTCAGTCGATACAGATTATTTTCAATTTTTTACACATGACCAACTACACTACCCTTACACTAACCTGGTCAGATAATCACCAACGGAATGGTCCCGGTATGCCACAGGACATCATCGAACAGCAACTGCCGGTTTCCGAGCTGCAGATCGGCATGCACGTTGTCCGGCTGGACCGCCCATGGTCTAAGACCCGCTTTCTGCTTCAGGGTTTCGTCATCCGCAATGAAGACGATATCCAGGAACTTCAGGACCAGTGCAACCACGTGTTCATTGAGGGCCGGGTGGAGTTCGCGGCCAAAGCCGCCGCTCCGGTAGCAATACGGCAGGGTGGTTCAGCCACACACAGTGCCCGCACCAAAACGCCTGCTCGCGCCCCGGAGCCGCCGCGCCGCAAGGTCACCTACATCAACAAAGTGTCCATGGGCGAGGAAATACCGCGCGCCGAGAAGTTTTACGCCAGCGCCAAATCCATTGCCCAGGGCATCATGTCTGGCATCCGTGTGGGCCGGGCGCTGGATATCACGTCGGCGCGCCAGGTCGTGAACCAGTGTGTCGACAGCATCCTGAACAACAGCGACGCGATGATGTTGCTGACCAAACTGAAACATCAGGATGAGTACACCGTCGAGCACTGCCTGAACGTGGCGATTCTGGCGGCAGCGTTTGGCAAGCATCTGGGATTGCTGGAGGGCGAGATCCGCACCCTGGGGCTGTGCGGCATGCTGCATGACGTGGGCAAAGCCCGGGTTCCGGTGGAGATACTGCAGAAACCCGGCGCCTTAACCCCGGGCGAGTTCGCGCTGATGCGCCGCCATGCGGAGTACGGCCGGGATATCCTGATAGGGCAGCAGTCCCGGTCTCTGGCGGCGGCCGTCGATGTCGCCTACAACCACCATGAGCGCCTGGATGGCAGTGGTTACCCTCGCGCCCTGAACGCTGGGCAGATTCCCTACTTTGCCAAGGTGATTGCGATTGTCGACACCTACGACGCCATCACCAGCAATCGGGTGTACGACGGCTGCCGTTCCTCCATGGCGGCGCTGGAGATTCTGTACCGGCATCGGGGTACCCAGTTCGATCCTGATCTGGTGCAGCAATTCATTCAGTTGATTGGCATTTACCCGCCCGGATCGCTGGTGAAGCTGAACACCGGCGAGCTGGCCATCGTGACAGAGTCCAACCCCGGGCAGCGTCGCAAACCCCGGCTGGCCATTGTGACCACGCCAGAGAAAGACCTTTTGGATGTACCACGGGCCGTGGACCTGAGCCAAAGCATCGTTAATGGCGATCCACTGGGGCTGACCATTCGCAAAGAGTTGCCGGACGGCAGCCATGGCGTGACATTGAGGGACATGCTGGACCGGGGTCTCAAGCTGTCGCTGCCCACCGGCGAACCGGCCGACGCCGCCGACGCCGGCCAGATCGATCTCTAAGCCGGCTTACCCAACAACCCCGGCACCAGAATCAGCGGCGCTTGGTGACCGCCATGGTCAGCCGCGACAGGCAGGTCAGCTTGCCCTCTTCGTTTTCCAGCCGGATTTCCCAGACCTGAGTCGCCGCGCCGATATGCACCGCCCGGGCAGTGCCGTAGACCCAACCGCCGGTAACCGGGCGAATGTGGTTGGCGTTGATGTCCAGGCCCACTGCGACGGTGTTCCTGTCTCGCAGGCAGCAGTTGGCCGCCATGCTGCCCAGAGTCTCCGCCAGCAGCACGGACGAGCCGCCGTGCAGAATGCCAAACGGCTGCACCGTGCGCCCATCCACCGGCATACGGCCTTTGACGTAGTCATCACCGACTTCGGTGTATTCAATACCCATGTGACTGACCGCCGTGCCTTTGCTGGCTTCGGTCATCTGTTCAAGGTTCGGGGTAACGGTCCAGATTGCCATGGGGGATCTCCAGGATGGTCAGAATCGATGGTAACGGATCAAGCCTCTGAGTCTATCCAGATAGCATGCTTATCACCAGACCCTGACCAACTCCTGCTTTTCCCAACCCAGGCGGCCGGTGTCCACCACCTGGCGGCGAATGCCCGGCACCGGGCGCACCATGAACAGGTCTCCGTTGCGCCCGACCATGGCCCGGGGCACGCCGGTGCCCTTGGCGATGTCGGCGTGGGCATCCATGTGCTGGGCTTCACCGTGCACGGGAATGGCAATCTTCGGCTGCACCCAGCGGTACATGGCCTCCAGCTCTTCCTGCGCCGGGTGACCGGATGCATGTATCGGCAGTTTGGCCTGCTCGGCGGTCACCACCGTCACGCCCAACCCTTCCAACTGCCGGATCAGCGCGGCGATCGCGTCCTCATTCCCGGGAATGGCCCGGGCGCTGAAGATCACCGTATCGCCGGGCTCCAGTTCAAAGTCGGGGTGATTGCCGTTGGCCAGTCGCTTCAGCGCCGTGCGCGGCTCGCCCTGGCTGCCCGTGGCCACCGCTAACACTTCGTGCCGGGGCAGATAGCCCAGGTGCGCCGGGCTGATCAGTTTGTCAGAGCCCGGCCACACACCGGCAGCTTTGGCGGCACCGCTCATGTTCACCAGCGAGCGGCCCAGCAGGCCCATGTAACGCCCGGTGTCCCGGGCCACGTCGGCCAGGGTATGCAGCCGGGCAATGTTGCTGCCAAAACAGGTGACCACCACCCGCCCGTTGGCCTGGCTGACCAGTTCGTTCAGGCCTTTGCGAAGCGCCGCCTCAGACACCGAATGCCCTGGCACCGTGGCGTTGGTGGAATCGCACACCATGGCATCCACACCCTCCTCTGCCAGCGCGCGAAAGGTGTCCGGCGAATAGCCGTGGCCCACCAGCGGGTGGTCATCCAGCTTCCAGTCACCGCTGTGAAAAATGCGCCCAGCCGGCGTGCGGATCATCAGAGCATTCGGGTCGGGGATGGAATGGGTCAACGCCAGCCACTGCACATTGAACGGGCCGATCTGCCGGCGGTCGCCCGTCTCCATCACAATGATCGGCACCCGGTGCAACAGGTCGAATTCCGCCAGTTTGCGTTTCAAGATCTCGGCGGTAAACCGGCTGGTGTAGATCGGGCACTGTAGCAGCGGCCACAGGTACGGCACCGCGCCTACGTGGTCTTCGTGGGCGTGGGTAATCACCAGGCCAGCCAGCTGGTCGCGCCGGTCAGTGATAAAAGCCGGGTCCGCCATCTGTACCGGGGGTTCGCCCCGGTGGTGCACGGTACCGTCCGCCGACACCCGGCCGGGTCTGGGAAAAGTCACGCCACAATCCACCATCAGCCACTGGCCGTCATGGCCATAGAGGTTGAG
>DASSWD010000297.1:0-3883 GCA_035705335.1 Marinobacter sp.
GAACCGAAAAGAGCCGCACCTGCGGCTCTTTTTCATTTCAGCAGGCGGGAATCAACCCGGCACAACCTGATCCGCCAGCATCGTCGCGGTAATCGCCGACAGGGTCCAGCCCAGATGCCCGTGGCCGGTGTTGTAGAAAACCGTCGGTAGTTTGCCCGCGCCGACTTTCGGCATCATGTTTGGCAACATGGGCCGCAACCCCGCCCAGGGCACGACTTTGCGGGTGCAAACGCCCGGGAAGCATTCCTCCACCCAGCGCGTTAGCGGCCTCACACGGTCATCACGAATGTCGCGGTTGTAGCCGTTGAACTCAGCAGTACCGGCAACACGGAAGCGGCCATCTCCCAGGCGACTGGTGACGATCTTGGTGGCATCGTCCAGTAGGCTCACCGTTGGAGCAGCTTTCTGTGAGGCTTCGTCGTTCAATTCAACGGTAATCGAGTAGCCTTTCACCGGGTAGATATTCACCCGGTCGCCCAGGCGAGCGGCCAGTGCCCGGCTGCCCACCCCGGCGCAAATCACGACGCCATCAAAGGTATCCCGCTGCTGCTGGTGGCCATCGTGTGCCGTCACCCACGCGTGGTGCTGGTCAGCGCTCAATTCGGTCACGCTGTGACCGTAATGAAAGTTGACACCCAGCCTGGCGGCCGCATCGGCTAAGCCGTTAGTGAACTTGTGGATATCGCCGGTTGAGTCGCTCTCGGTGTAATAACCGCCGTAATAGGTCCCCGCGAGGGTCGGCTCGATGGCTTTCATTTCATCAGGCGTCACCGCACGACGTTCCAGCCCGCCTGCCGCCAGCAGCCTGGAGACATGGGCGGCGTGATCAAAACCGGCTTTGTCACGATAGATATGAAGAATGCCCTGCTTTTTCAGGTCAAAGTCGATGCCTTCTTCCCGAGCCCACTCAAACAGGTGCTCCCGGGCAGCAATGGCCAGGCGGGCCGTTTCGGTGGTGTTTTTGTCGTACTGAGGGATGGCCGCAATGAACTCGGCGAACCAGCTGAGTTTGTGCCAGGAAGGTTTCGGGTTCACCAGCAGTGGCGCGTCGGGGCGCATCATCCATTTCATGCCCTTGAGCACAGTCTGCCAGTTGTTCCAGACTTCGGCGTTGGAAGCCGACAACTGCCCGCCGTTGGCGAACGAGGTTTCCATGGCGGCGTAACGGTGCTTCTCGAAGACCGTGACGTCCAGGCCCTTTTTGGCCAGTGTGTAGGCCGTGGTAATTCCGGTAATGCCCCCGCCAATCACAGCTATTTTTTTCATAATCCTTTCCAGAGCGCGAAGGGTTGGCCGCCTGCGCCATATGGCAGGAGGCACCCCTTCCGTCTCTGAACCTGAGAGATTCACGCCGGCCGTCATCACGGGTCGGGCGCTTGCTCCTTCGGTGTGCCGGCGTGCGCAAAGGCCGGCAGCTCTTCGGAAAGCATTCGCATCAGCGGTCCGTTTGCCTGAGAGTTTCCGGGGCTGTTGCTCCTTCGGCGCCGCCGCGGCTGCACTGGCCCGGCGATCTCTCCCGCTGACACGTCAAACTGCACGTTACTGGCTAATCCGTCGTAACGTAAATAGGCAACATAGCAAATTAATCGCGGAAGCTAAACCAGCGGCGTCACACCTTCGCCTAATGTTCTGAGGGCACAATTGTATTAATCTGGCCTGAACAACAACGACACAGGAGCAACGAATCCATGAGCCTATCGCCTTTTCATCTGGCCATCCCGGTCTACGACCTGCCTGCTGCCCGCTCGTTCTACGGCGATGTGTTCGGGCTCAGCGAGGGCCGCTCCAGCGATCATTGGGTGGATTTCGACTTCTACGGTCACCAGTTGGTCATTCACGAACACCCGAAAACCGCCTCCCAGGAAAGCGCCCACACCAACGCCGTGGACGGCCACGACGTGCCCGTTCCGCACTTTGGCATCATATTGAACTGGGAAGAATGGGAAGCCCTGGCTGACCGGCTGAAAGCACGGGGCACACAATTTGTGATTGAGCCCTACATCCGTTTCAAAGGCCAGGCCGGTGAGCAGGCCACCATGTTTCTGTATGACCCCTGCGGCAACGCGTTGGAATTCAAGGCATTCAAAGACATGGGCCAGTTGTTCGCCAAGGACTGAACGGTCGGGTCAGCGGAACTCAAACGGCTCTCGGCTGAGAATCCGCGTGATGGTGCCATCCTCAAACATGGTAGCGATGGCAACATTGATCTGTTCGGTAAGATCCCCCGCCCGCCCCGCCTTGGCCAGCCCAAGGCGAAAACCCACAGGCTCGAAGGGTCCATCCATTGCCACCAACCGGGATCTCAGGTTTGGGTGGTCGTAGAGTGAGTATTCGGCGGCGGTTCGATTTACCGGGAACACATCAATCCAGTGGCGGTCCAGGCGGCGCAGGTTGCTCAAGACGGACGCGGCTTCGTCGGTGATCAGGCCAAGTTCCTTTACCGCCTCGTTGAACGGCTCACCGTAGTTGAAACCAGTCACCACGCCAATGCGCAAACCCTGCAAATCGGCAAAGTCCCGACGTTCCCTGGCGTAGGGGCTATCCCGCAGGTACCAGAGCAGATTCTCGTCCTCAAGCAGCGGGATAGTCAGGTTGAGAAACCGTTTTCGCTCCGCGTTCTCGGTCAGCAGCATGATGCCGTCTACTTCGCCAAGCTCCGCCATGCGCATACAGCGCAGCCAGGGCAGAACAGAGAGCTTGAACGGTCGTTCGAACCGTCTGGAAATCTCATTCATGAAGTCTACGGCGTAGCCGCCCACCGCATTACCCAGGGCATCACCGTAGCTGTATGGGGGCCAGTGGCTGTTGCAGAAGTGAAGGGGCTCTTCGGTCGGTTCCTCGGCTGCTGTCTGGGCAGACAGCAACGCGGACAGAATCACCAACAGGCAGGCGCAGGCAAATCGGGTCATTGCACACACTCAAAAGGGGTACCGCCCCAGCATTGAAGTGCCCAGGCACGATCAGCAGAGTAGACGGCTGAACAGAGTATAACCCCGAGATCGACACCACGTTGGGTTTCCGGCAGAAAACTTGACGTGGGTCAGGCCAGCAACAGGTCCGGGTTGAACCCCATCACCACGGCACCCCAATGTTTTCCGTTTACATACACCGGCACCGAGAGATCATTGAGGATTTCGCCTGTGTCACGGATGTAAGTCTGCAGCAGGAAGCGCTCGGTGTGGCTGGCCCGGCGTTTTTCCGTCTCGTTGCTGTTGTACAGGCGCTGGTCCCGGCTGTAGAGCAGGTCTTTGTCCCGGTCGCCAGTGATCGGCTGCGATGTGGCGCGGTGGTGCACGGGGATGTAGCCATTCACATCCACCAGCAGGCTGTACACGGTGCCTTCAAACCGCTCCTTGCTGCGATCGGTCATCTCCTGGAAATCTTTCTTGAACCGGTCCACAAACCGGGTGCGGTATTTCTGCGGCCAGGTGTTGGGCACGGGCTCGTAGCGGCGATCGAAGACATCCACGCCCTGCCCGGCCAATTCCGTGAGTTTGCGCTCAAACTCGGCCGCCAGCGCCTGGCGCTCTTCCAGAATTTCCTCAAACGCCCCCCGGCCGATGCGGTAGCGGGCCAGCAATGCCATGGAGGCCTCGGTCGCTTTTCGCAGTTGCTCGGAAAAGGCATCGGACTCGGCGATTTCCTCCGCCAACTCACGGCCCAGGTGATGAATCTCGTTACCGTGTTCGTGTACCTGGTGGTTGGTAATGCTGACTTCCTCAACCGACGAGCTGACCGACAACAGCTCCTCGTGGGCCTGCTCAATGTACTGGAGCATGTTGTCGAACTGGGCGGCGGTGGCGGTCACCTGTTCCCGGGCCTGATCGGTCTGCTCCAGCAACTGCACGGTGTCTTTTTCCGTGCGGCTGACCCGGTCGTCCAT
>DASSWD010000298.1:0-11382 GCA_035705335.1 Marinobacter sp.
ACCATTGCCAAGGTCGTCGCCCTGGCGGTCTTGATGCCCATTGTCGCCAGCATGGGCGGCATTGCCGGCAGCCAGACCCTGACCCTGGTGATCCGCGGTATGGCCGTGGGCCAGATCAGCGGCGCCAATGTCGGCTGGCTGCTGAACCGGGAGTTTCTCTCAGGCCTGATGAATGGCCTGCTTTGGGCCCTGGTGGTGGCCGCCGCAGCCGTGGCGTGGTTTCAGGACTGGCTGATCGGCGCCATCATCGCCGCCGCCATCGTGATCAACCTGGTGGCCGCCGCGCTGGTGGGTACGGTGCTGCCATTGTTTCTCAAATCCCGTAACATCGACCCGGCCCTGGCCGGCAGCGTGATCCTCACCACCGTGACCGATGTGGTGGGCTTTCTGGCCTTTCTTGGACTGGCTACCTTTTTCTACGCCTGACAGGCAAACGGACCATGAACGCACACGATAACGACGACTACCTCGACGACGACTTCGGCCCCAGCAAATCCCAGATCAAGCGGGAAATGCACGCGCTGCAGGATCTGGGCAAGCGCATGCTGGACCTCAGCGATGAGCAACTGGCCACCCTGTCTATGGACGAACGCCTGCGGGCCGCCATCATTGAATCCCGACGAATCGGTCAGCGGGAAGCACGCCGCCGCCATATGCAGTACATCGGGAAACTGTTGCGACAGGAAGAAGACCCGGATGCACTTGAGCGGGCGATCGGGGCGTTTCACGCCGGCAGTGAGGAGCACACGCGACGCCACCATCTGGCCGAGCGCTGGCGCGACCGGATGATTCAAGACGGCGATTCCGCGGTCAGCGAGTTTGTGGCGTATTGCCCGGCGGCGGAGGTTCAGCACCTGCGCAATCTGGTGCGCAACGCCCGCCGAGACGCAGAAAAACAGAACAATACCGGGCAGTCCCGCAAGCTGTTCCGCGCCCTGCGGGACTGGATCGACGACGCCGAACAGGCCTGATCGGGCAGCGCCCGACCCGGATTACAGCCGCCGGTGGTCCCACACCGGCATGCGGCTGCGCACCTGTTGCAGCCGCTCCCGGTCAAGCCCGGCGATCACCACGCCGGGGCCATCGGCCGCCTCCGCCGCCACGGTACCCCAGGGGTCGCAGATCAGGCTGTGCCCATAGGTTTTGCGCCGCTCACTGTTCTGGCCGCCTTGCCCGGCTGCCACCATCCACACCTGATTCTCAATAGCCCGGGCGCGAATCAGCGCGTGCCAGTGGGCATCTCCGGTCTGCCAGGTAAAGGCACTGGGTAGGCACACCCACTCGGCGCCCTTCTCACGCAGCGCCCGGAACAGCTCCGGAAAGCGCAGGTCGTAGCAGATGGCCAGCCCCAGCTTACCCACCGGCGTGTCCACCACCACCACCTGTTCACCCGGTTCAAATGTATCGCTCTCCCGATACTGGCCATGGGCATCGTCCACCTGGGCGTCGAACAGATGAATCTTGTCATAGCGGCTGACTTCAGCGCCCTGATCGTCATACACGATGCAGGTCGCCCGGACCCGCTCCGGGATATCGCTGCCATCCGGCCGGGTGGCCAGAGGCAGAGAACCACCCACGACCCAGAGCCCGAGGCTGCTGGCCTGCTCAGCCAGAAACCGCCGGATCACCGACTCTCCTCCCGCCTCCTGGCACCCGAATTCCCGCATATGGCGCGTTGAAAGCACCGCGAAATTCTCGGGCAACACCGCCACCCGCGCGCCCTGCTCGCGGGCCTGTCGCAACAGGCGTTCAGCCTCGGCCAGGTTGGCGCCCACGTGGTGGGTGCTGACCATCTGGATTGCGGCAACCTGAGTCATATCCGTTTCCTTATTCGCCGGTATCAAACACGCTCTGGAGGTCCACGTCTGGCTCACTCCAGGACCCTGTCACACTGTAGGTTGCACTGGTCAGTCGACTCAAGGGGTCGCCCAGAATTTTATCCAGCACGAACAGTGCCCCACCGATCGGCGCGCTGGCGCCCATCAGGATGGCTGCCAGTGGCAGGTTCTGGGTGACCGGCAATACCAACACCAGACGCATATCCAGAGTTTCGTCCGCCATGTTGGTGGTACCGCTCAATTTAAAAGCACCAGAGGGCCCAACCAGCTGCAACTCAGGGTCCAGGGTCACCAGGCCATTGATGATCTGCGCTTTTCCAGAGATGGCGTCGAACGCCACCCCGCGCTCGTACAGGTCAGAAAAATCCAGCCGCAGCCGGCGCCAGAGGGTGTCGGTATTCAGTAGGTTAAACACCCGGAATAGCTGCGCGGTGTTGTTCTGCTTCAGGATCACGCCGTCGTCCAGCCGGGCACTGACAGTGCCGTTAAGCTGCGCCAACTCAAGGCTGTCGGGCCGACCCGGCCAGTCAATGTCCAGCTCGATGTTGGTTTTCTGGTTTTCCAGGGGCATGTCCGAACCCAGCAGGGCCTCCAACTCGTTCACTGGCCCACCGGACAAGGTGCCCTGAAATCGCGTGTTCTCGCGATTATCCACCAGCGTCCAGATCAGGTTGCCGGCCAGTTCGAGGGTGCCAAACCGGCCCTTAATGTCCTGCACCGTCAGGCGATTTGGCAGGGGGCGAATGGCAAACTGCCACTGGCCCGCGTACTCGTCGTTCACCTGCAGCTCGGTAATCCGCACGTCCACATCGGGCCAGTTACCGACCTCCATCTGCCGGAACGCGTCTACCTGTTCCTGCAGCGTCAGCAGCTCCCCGGCGACGTCCGGGGGCGCGTCGTCGCCGCTCCGCAACAGTCGCAGGCGCTGCAGGTCGACCTGGATTGCCTCATCGCCATCAGGCAACTCAATTCGCCCCAGGGCTCGTGCCGATTCGGTGTTGACCACCCAGCGATTACCCAGATCCAGAGCCGAAAGCCGGGTATCCAGCAACCGCTGGTTGCCCAACTGAAGGTAATCGAGGGTCAGGTCAAAGCCATTTGATTTCCAGAGAAAATCAAATCGCGCGCGGTCCTGCCACTCGCCTTCAATACGGACACCTTCATCAACCCCGGGGTGGATAGTGGCCGACACCGGGGCCGACTGGCCTGCCGATTTGCCGAGAGACGATGGCCAGTCCAGCGTGAGTCCCCGCAACTCCGATTCCACGGAGATGGGCGACACTTCATCACCGGCAATCCGCAGTCCAGCCGTGTAGGTCAGTTCACCCGACAGACCGGGCACCGGCGCAGTTGCCAGGTTCAGTTCGTTCCACAGTTGTGACAGCACCAACCGGCCGGATTGCCGGATTTCCAGCGCACCGTCAGGCTGGGCAAACTGGACCTCCACCGGCTGCCCGATAAACTCTGCCCGAATCGGCTCTCCTGAGAATCCCGTCCGGGAGTCATAGGTCAGATCCGCCCGGATGTCAGTCCAGGCCAGGTTTGTGCCGGGCAGTGCAAAGGCACCGTTGTCTGTGGTGACCTTTGCCCGGATGCCGGGCTTGCTGCCTTCGGCAAGGGGAATGTCTAGGTTCAGGTCCAGCCCGAACAGACCGCCATATCGGGTGGTATCGGCCTCAAGGCCCGACCAGTCCCCCAGAGGCGTATTCGCGAGCCACCGGGGAACGGCGCGACCTGCAATTTCGCTGCTGACATCCACCTTTACCCGGGCCAGGTCCGCCCCGGGTTCTACCCGAACCTGTGCGCCCGCCACCGCCAAACCGCCCACCTGCCCGGCGGTGAGATCGACCCGCGTGTCTGCCCCGTGGATTTCCACCCGGCCACTGCCCTGCTCCAGCGGGGGCCATTGGGGGTCGTACTGAATTCGTGCCTGCTCAAACTCGAACCACATGGATGACACAAACGAGCCTCCGGGCGCCGCGCGGTCGATCCGGCCGTGGCCATAGTATTCACCGGCAGTGATGATGGCTTCGGAAATGTTGCCGGTCAGCCAGTCATACAAAGCCGGATCAACTACACGTGCCGGGATGAAATCAACCAGCATGCTGGCATCCCCGCGTTCAATGCCGACTTTCAGTCCCAGCTCATCTTCTCCGTAGCGGCGCATTTTCAGATCGAACGCGCCGGTCAGGCCGGTGTCTTCCGCGTAGTCAAAATCGATGCCGTCGGAGTAAACCCGGGTGAGTGTGTCATTCCGTTGCCACGCCACCCGCCCCCGGATGGCGTTGAACGTCCAGTCCGAAGCAAACAAAGCAGGAAAGCCAAGGCGGGCGGAATCCCGGGTATCGATTTCCACAAAACCATACCCGGCGGTCATCTGCAGCCGGCCGTCCAGACCGTCTATCGATGGCGTGCCACCCCAGGCATCCACCCCAAAATCCCTCAACTGCCCCGACACCCTGAACGCTTCGGGTTGGTCGGGTACAACAAGGTGCATACGGTCAAGGTAACCACTCGGGCGGTACTGCTCCAGCGCTCTGGCAATGCCGTGGGGCAACAATGACAGTGACTGAATCAGTCGGCGCAGGGGGCGCAGGGGCAGTTCATCGGCGACCACAGAGACGCCACCATCCTGGGGTTGCACCCGCAGGCTGAAGGGCGTGATGCTTTCTCCCTGCCAGCGCCATTGAAGCTGACGGAGGTGCATCGCCTGGCCCTGGCGCCAGCCGAAATTTGCCTGGATGTTCTCCAGCGGCGCGATGGACTGCTGCCCTGCGCCCAGCTGCAGATAGGGAGTGCGCACCCGGCCCTGCACCTGGATGATGGCGCCCTGTTGGAAAGTAAGCCAGGCCCGGCCACCGAGATCAAACCCCTCCACCCGAAGACCCTGCCAGACCAGGTCATCCACCAGGCCGTCAAACAGGCGCCCGGAATCCACTTCGAGGTAGAGCTGACCGGTGAAGTCGCCCTGAAAGAAATGCTGGCCAACCAGGGCAAAACTGGCAAGCTGCGTGACCGATCCCGGCTGCATGGCCCGGCCGGAAGCCTGGAACAGGCCCCGGCGATAGATCAGGTCCAGTTGCGGTATGTCGACATGGCGGAGATGGTCCCGGTCGCTGCCAATGGCCAGCCTGATGCGGGTGATACGTACCTGGGGGTCTGACAACCACTGGCCAGCCAGGCGAATCCAGGTCTGCAAGCGTTCCTGGCTGTTGTCGTTGAGATCGGCGAGCACATCAACTGGCTGAGCTCCGAGATCGGACACCGGCCGAATCACGGTCAGCGCCACGCCGTCCGCCTCGAATGCTTCGAAAACCAGTCGCCATCGTGACAACGATGCCCAGAAATCAATGCCGATGGTGAGGTGTTCAACGAACGCGATCCGTTCGCCGGTATCCGGGGATACAACGTCAATCCCCGTGGCGGTGACCGTCGGGTCCAGCCAGTCCCAGCTGGAGCGCAGTTCACGGATGTGGATAGTCAGCGCGGTCTGTTCGGAGAGTTCGTCAGACAGCTGATCTGTCCATCGGTCAATCTGGGTACTGAGTTGGCGGCCTATACCCGCGTAGAGCGCCAGCAGTACGAGCATGACCAGCAGCGACCACCAGACAACATTGGAGGCAAACACAAGCACCCGGGCCGGTTGCCGGGCGCGGGGGGCCTTGCCATTGTTCTCGGGGCTCGACATAAAACGGATCCGCCCTGGGCCGTCGGAAGCGGGTCAGCAGTCAGAGCAGGACCACGTCGTACTGCTCCTGACTGTAAAACGGTTCGACCTGGAAACGAATGGTCTTGCTGATGAACGTCTCCAGATCAGCGACGTTATCCGATTCCTCATCCAGAAGGCGATCCACCACGTTCTGGGACGCCATCACCAGGTAGTTCTCCGCCTCATAAACGCGATTGACCCGGAGTATTTCCCGGAAAATCTCGTAGCACACGGTTTCGGCGGTTTTGAGAAAACCGCGGCCATCACACACCGGGCAGGGCTCACACAGCACCTGGCCCAGGCTCTCGGTGGTGCGCTTGCGGGTCATTTCCACCAGGCCCAGCTCCGACACACCGGTAATCTTGGTTTTGGCATGGTCCCGTTCCAGCATCTTCTCCAGCATGCGATGCACCTGGCGCTGGTGTTCCGGGTCTTCCATATCAATGAAGTCGATGATGATAATACCACCGAGATTGCGCAACCGCAGTTGCCGGCTGATGGCCCGGGCCGCTTCCAGATTGGTCTTGAAGATGGTCTCTTCCAGGTTTCGGTGGCCAACGAAGGCCCCGGTATTGATGTCGATGGTGGTCATCGCCTCGGTCTGGTCGATGATCACGTAGCCGCCCGATTTCAACTGTACCTTGCGGCTCAGCGCCTTCTGGATTTCGTCTTCGACGGAATACAGGTCAAAGATCGGGCGCTCCCCCGGATAATATTCCACCTTGTCGGCGAATTCGGAGACAAACTCATTCACGAATTCCATCACCCGCTGATGGCTCTCCCGGCTGTCGATGCGGACTTTTTCGGTCTGGGGGCGGATCAGGTCACGGATGGTGCGGATAAACAGAGGGAGGTCCTGGTAGATCACCGCCGGCGCCTGCACCTTGCCGATGCGCTCGTGAATCGACTGGCTGAGACGGTGCAGGTAGTTCATATCCGCAATCAGATCCCCGGCCTGGGCGGCCTCGGCGGCGGTGCGAATGATGTAGCCGCCCTCGATGTCAGGACAGGTCCCTGCCGCTTCCTCAATCAGGGATTTCAGGCGATTGCGCTCGCTCTCGTCTTCAATCCGCTGGGAAATACCGACATGGCTGACGCCGGGCATGAACACCAGATAGCGGGACGGGATCGAAAGCTGGGTGGTCAGTCTGGCGCCCTTGGTGCCAATCGGATCTTTGGTGACCTGAACCACCAGCGACTGCCCCTCACGCAGCAGAGTACGAATGTCGGGCACCGTACGCGGCGCCTCACTCAGTTCTTCGGTGGTGGGCTGGCTGGTGATCACGTCAGAGGCATGGATGAACGCGGCGCGCTCCAGGCCAATATCGACAAACGCCGCTTCCATGCCGGGCAGCACCCGCACGACCTTGCCCTTGTAGATGTTGCCCACGATGCCCTTGCGGCTGGTGCGCTCTATGTAGGCTTCCTGCAACATGCCGTTTTCCACCAGCGCAACACGGGTTTCTACCGGTGTGACGTTGATCAGAATTTCTTCGCTCATGCCTGGTCCTCCTGACGGCCCGGCCAATAGTGCCAGACCTCATAACCAACGTGTGACAGCAACCGTGCCGTCTCATACAAAGGCAGGCCAACCACCGAACTGTAACTGCCCTTCAGATGAGCCACGAACACGCCGCCCAGCCCCTGAATACCGTAAGCGCCGGCTTTATCCATAGGCTCGCCGGTGGCCACATAAGCGCGGATCTCGCCCCGGGACAACACGCGAAAGGTGACCTCTGTGATGACCCGGTCGGAACGGCATTGCTGGCCTGCCGCTACGGCGATACCCGTCATCACCTGATGGGTCTGGCCAGAGAGGCGGGTGAGCATGGCTTCTGCCTCTTCAACCGATCCCGGCTTACCCAAAATGGCGCCGTCCAGCACCACGGTGGTATCCGAACCCAACACGACTGCGCGAGGTTCCGCTTTCGCAATGGCAAGGGCTTTTTCCCGCGCCAGCCGTTCCACATAGTCGGCCGGTGATTCGCCGGGCACTACCGCTTCATCAATGTCTGCAGGCCGCACAGAGAACCCAATACCGGTCTGGGACAGTAACTCGGCCCGGCGGGGTGAGGCGGAGGCGAGAATCAGCCGAGGCACGACATCAACCCAGCTTCCGGTTGATCTGATCAAGCAGCCCGCAGACCACTGGCCATACCAGAGCGCTGATCAGTGCTGGCCACAGGTAGCTGAAACCCCCAATCTCGGAGCCCAGTAACTGCTTGAGAAAGTGCACCAGCATCTGGTTGATACCCAATAACAGAAACACCATCAGGCATTGCTGCGGCAGCGGGTACATGCGTAACCGCTGATGAATAGTGAGTACCAGGAACGCAACCAGTGCCATACCAAGCGCATTGACTCCCAGCGGTGTGGATTCCAGTACATCCAGCAGCAGGCCCAGGCACCATGCCATGAGAATGCCAAACTGCGCGGGAGCGCGGAAGGTCCAGTAGAACACCATAAGCCCCAGCCATTCGGGACGGTATTCGAACCAGCCCACCGGGAACAGCGATATACTGAGCACCAGTGAGAACGTCACGCTCATGGCAAACAACGGATAACTGATCACGGACAACATCAGTCAGCCACCTCGTCAGTCAACCCGTCAGTCAACCCGTCAGCCAACGCTGCCCCGCTGACTTCGTCGTCCGCCACCGGCTGTTCCGGCTGGAACACCACCAACACCAGTCGACTCTGGTTAAGTCGCGCTTTGGGAACTGCCGTAATGGATACGAAGGGCTCACCAGGCTCTTTCTGAATACCGCTCACTTCGGCAACCGGATAACCTCGGGGGAATCGTCCGCCGAGACCAGAACTCACCAGAAGGTCGCCTACCTGAATGTCCGCGGTGTCCGGTACGTGCACCAGGTCCAGCTCGTCACGTTCTCCTTTACCGAGCAAGATGGAGCGAAGGCCGTTCCGAACCACCTCCACCGGCACGGCATGGCTGCTGTCTGACACAAGCAGAACCCGAGAAGTAAACTGGCTTGTCTGGATGACCTGGCCCATCAATCCCTCGGCATCCAGCACAGCCTGGCCAGTGCGAATGCCATCGGAGGAGCCTCTGTTGATAATGATTTCATGGGAGAAGGGATCCGGAGATACCCCGACGACCTCGCCGACGATCACTCGGTCATCAAGTACTTCTGACGAATTGAGCAAGCGCCGAAGCTCATTGTTTTCCGCGGCCAGGGCGGCGTACTTGAGGGCGCGCCGCTCCAGTATCAGCAGCCGGGCTCTCAGCTCTTCGTTTTCCTGGCGCAGATCATCACGACTGACCACGAGGCCGGACGCCCAGTCGCTGAGACGGTAAGGTGCGTTACCCAACCAATAGACTGGTCCGAGACCCGTGGCCAGGCTGCTGCGGAAATCTGAAAGCTTGTCAAAGCGGGCATCGGCAGCGATCAACACCACCGATACAACCGTCATCAGGAACAGTCGAAAGCCAGGTACCGGGCCCTGAACAAAGATCGTTTTCATGGTAAGGCCCTCCCACGGGTTCAACCCTCCTGGGAGAACATTCCGATGCCGCCGCGATCGATCACTTCCAGAGCCTTACCACCGCCACGGGCAACACAGGTCAGCGGGTCTTCGGCGATAATCACCGGCAGACCGGTTTCTTCACTCAGCAGTTTATCCAGGCCACGCAGGAGTGCGCCGCCACCGGTAAGAACAATACCTCGCTCGGCGATGTCTGATGCCAGTTCCGGCGGAGACTGTTCAAGCGCACTCTTGACCGTCTGGACAATCTGGGCCAGAGATTCCTGAAGCGCGTCGAGGATCTCTTCACTGCTCAGGGTGAACGCCCGGGGCACGCCTTCGGCCAGGTTACGGCCGCGCACGTCGATTTCCCGAACCTCAAGGCCTTCGAAAGCGCAGCCGATCTCGTGCTTGATGCGCTCGGCGGTGGAGTCGCCGATCAGGCTGCCATAATTGCGGCGCACGTACGTGACAATGGCTTCATCGAACTTGTCACCGCCCACTCGAACCGATTCGGCGTAGACAATGCCATTCAGGGAGATGATGGCGATTTCGGTGGTGCCGCCGCCGATATCGACAATCATCGAGCCGCTGGCCTCTTCCACCGGCAGGCCGGCGCCAATTGCGGCGGCCATGGGCTCCTCGATCAGGAACACCTCGCGGGCGCCGGCGCCGAGGGCGGACTCGCGGATGGCCTTGCGTTCAACCTGTGTGGACTTGCTGGGCACGCACACCAGCACCCGCGGGCTGGGAGTAATAAAGCTGTTTTCGTGCACTTTATGGATGAAGTGCTGGAGCATTTTCTCGGTGACCACGAAGTCGGCGATGACGCCGTCTTTCATCGGGCGAATGGCAGTAATGTTGCCCGGCGTGCGGCCAAGCATGCGCTTGGCTTCGGCACCGACGGCGGCAACCATTTTCTGGGATCCGCTGGTGCGGATGGCAACCACCGACGGTTCGTTCAGGACGATGCCGCGTTCGCGCACATAAATGAGGGTGTTGGCGGTGCCCAGGTCGATGGACAGGTCGCTTGAGAATAAACCTCGGAGTCTTTTGATTAACATTCGTGTTGTTTCAACCTGAGAGTTGCGGTTGCGGAGAAGAATGCCGCAACTTTAGCAGTGAGCACCCACTCAGGCAAGGCGCCATCGGGGTTCCGGGCTCACAGTTATCACATTTTGCGGGGTGCTTCCGAGGGGTCATCGTTGGCGGATTCTGGTAAACTCACCGGCTTTGCTAATGCCAGCCATTCGTGCCTGCTGCGATTTGGTGCAGGGGCACTTGGGACAGGGCTTTCCAAAACACGCTCCTGGCGGCACATCCCTGTGGCGCTTGGGCTCCGCCATGCATGGCTCCGCACAGTTTTGGAAAGCCCTGTCCCAAGTGCCCGCCGAACATTGGCGAAAGCCGCCAGTGCTCCCCGAGAGACGCTTCAGGCGCGGGAGAGAGGAATCAATCGCTGATTTGGCTGGTTATGGAACGTTAATAGCGCCTTATTAAATAGTTTTCACACAACATCTTTTCTGGAGGCAACGTGAGCATTTCCCGCAAGGATATTGAAAAAGTGGCTGTGCTTGCCCGCATCAAGGTGGACGACGAGCAGGTGTCGGCACTGGCGACCGATCTGGGCAACATTCTGGATCTGGTGGATCAGCTCGGCGCGGCGGATACCGAGTCGGTGGCGCCGATGGCCCATCCGCTGGATGCGGTGCAGACCCTGCGCCCGGATGTGGTGACCGAGTCCGACCAGCGGGAGGCGTTCCAGGCGATTGCACCGGCCACGGAAGACGGGTTGTATCTGGTGCCCAAGGTTATTGAATGATGCCTTGTTGAGCGAATGGTTTTGACACAACGGATTATCTGACGATCAGCGATTTCAGGATTCACGATGCATAACAAGTCCGTAGCAGAGCTTTCCAGAGAGCTGGAGAGCGGCAAGATCTCCAGTGTGGAGCTTACCCAGCTGTTTCTTGACCGCCTGAAACAGGAAGACGGCAAGTACAACAGCTTTATTACCATTTCCGAAGAGCAGGCGCTGGCCGAGGCCAAAGCTGCTGATGAAATGCGGGTGGCGGGCCAAGCGTCGGCCTGGACCGGCGTGCCGTTTGCCCACAAGGACATTTTCTGCACCCGCGGCGTTCGCACCAGCTGTGGTTCGAAGATGCTGGACAATTTCATCCCGCCGTATGACGCGACGGTGGCCGCCAATTTCAAGGCGGCCGGCGCGGTCTGCCTGGGCAAGACCAACATGGACGAGTTCGCCATGGGGTCCTCCAACGAGTCCAGCTTTTATGGCGCGGTGACCAACCCCTGGGGTCTCGCCAGCGGCGACAAGCGGGTGCCGGGCGGCTC
>DASSWD010000299.1:0-4439 GCA_035705335.1 Marinobacter sp.
GGCACCGCCGGCGAGGCTGAAGCTACGCTGTATCAGGCCGACTTCAAAGGCCCGGTGGCCCTGGTCATGGGGGCGGAAGGCAAAGGCATGCGCCGGCTAACCCGGGAACACTGCGACCAGCTGATCAACATTCCCATGCTCGGCCATGTTGACAGTCTGAACGTGTCCGTCGCCACCGGCGTCTGTCTTTATGAGGCACTACGCCAGCGCCAGGGTTGATCGGTCAGCACTGGCGGGTGCGCACTATTCCCTAGGGCCGGCACACCGCCAAACCTTGCACCAAGCCCCCTGTGCGCCTAGAATACGTGACCCCTTTTTTCAAGGGGCAGCAACAAAACCGGCAGCCTGGCTGCCACCTCCTTGCTTTCCCGCCCGGGTTACCGGGAAGAAAGCTGTTTAAACCGTAGGGAGAACTCATGCGTCACTACGAAGTTGTTTTCATGGTACATCCGGATCAGAGCGAGCAGGTGCCCGCGATGATCGAGCGTTATACCAGCCTCATCAACGAAGATGGCGGCAAGGTACATCGCCTGGAAGATTGGGGCCGTCGTCACCTGGCTTACCCGATCAACAAGATCCACAAGGCTCACTACGTTCTGATGAACATCGAATGTTCACAGGCCGCAATGGACGAGCTGACTCACAACTTCCGGTTCAACGATGCCATCATCCGTGACCTGATTCTGCGTCGCGATGAAGCCGTTACCGATCTGTCCCCGATGAAAGCTGCCGAGTCTCGCGAAGACCGCCGTTCCGGTGGAGACGACCGCCCGCGTCGTCACGCTGACGCCGACAGCCGTCAGGAAGAAGACGGTCAGGACGAAGAAGAGTAATCAACCGGAGTTAGGAGTAAGTTATGGCTCGTTTTTTCAGACGTCGTAAGTTCTGCCGCTTCACGGCAGAGGGTGTGAAAGAGATCGATTACAAAGATCTGGACACCTTGAAAGGCTACATCACTGAAACCGGCAAAATCGTGCCCAGCCGCATCACCGGCACCAAAGCACGTTATCAGCGTCAGCTGGCTACCGCGATCAAGCGTGCCCGCTACCTGGCACTGCTGCCGTATACGGACAGCCACGACCACTAAGTTTCGATAGACAGGACCCGGGACCATGCGTGCACTGGCACAGTATGTAATGCGCGGTCCCCTGCAGGCTGGCGGGGTCGCGGCCGTTACAACGGCGGTGCCCTTGCTGTTCTGGGTCGGCGCAGCAGTAGCAGGCCTGGTCGTTCTTCGGCTGGGACTTCAGCGGGGGCTGAACATCGCCCTGTTCGCGCTGGTGCCTGCGCTGGCGTGGGCAACCATGGGCCAGGACCCTACGGCTCTGGTGGTGTTGCTCCAGACCCTGCTGATGAGCGCCATACTCAGAACCACATTGTCGTGGGAACGGGCGCTGCTTTCAGGCGCCTTCCTGGCGATACTGACCGGGCTGATGTTGCCCGTGATGTATCCGGCTCTGCTGAACGACCTGGTCCAGGCCGGTGTCGGGTTTTACGAGCAATACAACGCCGAAGTAGCCCGTGATCTGGGCAGCGAGCTGGAACAGATCATCCGGGACACCATGAACGCCAGTATGGCGGGCACCTATTTCGCGACGGCCGTCGGCATGACCATGCTGGCACGTGCCTGGCAAGCCGGGTTGTACAACCCGGGTGGATTCCGCAAGGAATTCCACGGGCTGAGGCTGTCACCAGCGATTGCGGTGGTGTGCGCTGTGACCATGGTGGTCGGGCCGGTTCTGGGCCTGAACGCCATGTTGCTGGCTTGGGCAGCGGGTACGCCCCTGTTGGTGGCTGGCCTGGGGTTGGTGCACGGTGTGTTTGCCCGTAAGCGGTGGAGTGGCCACTGGCTGGCCACGTTCTACGTGGCGCTGGTGCTGTTGGGTCCGAATCTGTTGACGCTGGTAATGGTTTTGGCTTTTGTGGATAGCTGGCTGGATATCCGGGGGCGAATGAAGCCCGTTGGTCCGGCTGAATAAAGCACGAAGAGGTTAACGAGATGGAAGTTATTCTGCTCGAGAAAGTTGCAAACCTTGGCTCTCTGGGCGACAAGGTTAAGGTCAAGTCTGGTTACGGTCGCAACTTCCTGCTGCCGTACGGCAAGGCAGTACCGGCCACTGCCGACAACGTGAAAGCGTTCGAAGCACGCCGCGCTGAACTGGAAAAAGCAGCTGCTGACAAGCTGGCCGCGGCTCAGGCCCGTGCCGAAGCTCTGGAAGGCGCGTCTGTCACCATCAGCTCCAAGGCTGGTGAGGAAGGCAAGCTGTTCGGTTCTATCGGCGTTCGCGACATCGCGGACGCGGTCTCCGCCAACGGCACTGCCATTGAGAAGAGCGAAGTGCGTCTGCCGGAAGGTCCGATCCGGGTAACCGGTGAGTACGAGATCGAACTGCAGCTGCACACTGACGTGGAAGTTACCATCAAGCTAGCGGTGGTTGCCGAGTAATCGGTTAACTCGCAAGCGGTAATTCCGCAGGTTGCACGGGCGTTCGCCCGGGCAGCCAATAACGGGCCCGAACCGGAGACGGTTTCGGGCCCGTTGCTTTCTGGTATTCTTGTCGTTCTGAATTCCATTCCCGCTGGCATGGCTGCCCTTCCGGGCGGGCTGGCGATTTGCAAAGAAGATGTCCATGGCCAACCCCAACCCGAAACCGTCGCCCATCGATCCCGAAACCAGCCGAATCAAGGTGCCGCCTCATTCCGTTGAGGCCGAACAGGCGGTGCTGGGCGGCCTGATGCTGGACAACCGTCGGTTTGATGAAGTGTCGGAGATGATTTCCGCCGCTGACTTCTATCGCCAGGACCACCGGCTGATCTTCGGCGCTGTCGAACGCCTGGCCAGTGAGAGCGAGCCGCTCGACGTGGTTACCCTGGCCGAGTTTCTGGAGCGCTCCGGCGACATCGAAGACGCCGGTGGCCTGTCTTACCTGGCCGAGCTGGCGGAGAAAACCCCCGGTGCCGCCAACATTCGCGCCTACGCGGACATCGTGCGGGAACGCTCGATCCTGCGCCAGCTGGTGGAAGTGTCCGGGCAGATCTCCGATTCCGCATTCAATCCCCAGGGTCGGAAAAGTAACGAGATCCTGGATGAGGCCGAACGCAATGTGTTCCGCATTGCCGAGGCCCGCACCAAGGAAGGCTCCGGCCCCAAGGGGATCAACCCGATCCTCGCCGCCACCCTGAGCCGCATTGAGGAGCTGTTTGAGTCCGGCGAGCAGACCACCGGCCTGACCACCGGCTTCCGGGACCTGGACGACAAGACCTCCGGCATGCAGCCGGCGGATCTGATCATTGTGGCGGGGCGGCCGTCTATGGGTAAGACCACCTTTGCCATGAACATCGTGGAGAACGCGCTGATCAGCACCGGCACGCCGATTCTGGTGTTCAGTATGGAAATGCCCGCCGATGCGCTGGCCATGCGTATGCTGTCGTCCCTCGGGCGCATCGACCAGACCAAGGTCCGGGGCGGCAAACTGGAAGAGGACGACTGGCCCCGGCTGACCTCAGCCGTCAGCCTGCTGAAAGACAAGCCGCTTTACATTGACGATACGCCGGGCCTGAGCCCCACGGAAATGCGTTCCCGCGCCCGCCGGGTCGCGCGGGAGAACGGTGGCAAGCTGGGCCTGATCATGGTGGACTACCTGCAGCTGATGCGGGTGCCCGGTAACACCGAGGGCCGTACCGCCGAGATCTCGGAGATCTCCCGGTCTCTGAAGGGCATCGCCAAAGAGCTGTCCTGCCCGGTGGTGGCGCTGTCGCAGCTGAACCGCTCCCTGGAACAACGCCCCAATAAACGCCCGGTCAACTCCGACCTGCGGGAGTCCGGCGCCATCGAGCAGGACGCCGATGTGATCATGTTCGTCTACCGGGACGAGGTCTACAACGAAGACACCCAGGACAAGGGCATCGCCGAAATCATCATCGGCAAGCAGCGGAACGGGCCTATTGGCACAATACGCCTGGCGTTTATTGGTAAGTACACCAAGTTTGAAGACCTCGCCCACGGCGATTACAGCAACTACGGTGACGATTACTGATGGGCCGGCCCACCGTCGCCCGGATTGACCTGAGCGCGCTGCGGGACAACTTCCGCCTTGCCCGCTCTCTGGCGGGCGGTGCCGAGCCCATGGCGGTGGTTAAATCCGATGGTTATGGCCATGGCCTGTCGGCGGTAGCGGCCGCATTGTCCGATGACGCGAACAAGTTTGCCGTGGCCTGCATTGAGGAAGCCCAGACCATCCGTGGAGCGGGCCTGTCCCACCCGGTGGCGTTGTTGCAGGGTACCCACGCGCCCGACGACATACCGGTCTGTGCCGAGCGCGGCTTTGAACCCGTGCTCCATTGCCAGCAGCAGATTGACTGGGTGCTGGCCAGCCCCCAGCGACCGCGGGTGTGGCTGAAGGTCAATACCGGCATGAACCGCCTGGGGTTTCGCCCGC
>DASSWD010000300.1:0-3533 GCA_035705335.1 Marinobacter sp.
GTTGCTTTCCTGTGCCAGAGCAGCGCCAGAGAAAGTTGCAGCTGCGATAGCAGAAGCGATGAGTGTTTTTTTCATGTTGCGTCTTCCTTTTGAGTTAACTCAGGTTTAGCTACGGGTTTGAATCCCGATCTTGTTGGTAAAGCCTGCGCAGGCGAGCTTCACCGGTTCCCAGACCGACCTTCCGAACTGGCTCTGATGAGACCGCGGAGAAACCGGCATTTTTTCTTTTTATTAGGTCCGGGCAACCCGAACCTTTAATCTCAAACACTTACAGGGCTTTCTTAAAGCCTGTAGTGATGAACCTGTTTTAATACAATGTTTCGTGTTTTGCAAATTTTTAATCTGTCCTTTTTAGCCTATTTGGCTACTTCGACTGCCCTCTTTATGACACCCGGACCTTACAGTTTTGTGACAATTCAACAAGATTGGCGCAGAATTTCACGCCTCCATCAACCAAACATGACCAACAAAATAAGGGCCAGAATCGGTTTTGTTCTTTATTTTCAGAGTTCTGCGAGAAATACCCACAACCATCCGCTGACAAACGCAAAACATTACCTTAACTCGTGCACTTTTGTGAGGCGCCGACAGCACCGCTGTCACATTTTTGCGCATTAATCTGAGCGCACCTCCAACAGGAACGTGACAGGGCCATCGTTGACCAGGCTAACCTGCATATCCGCGCCAAACTGCCCTTCCCTAACCCGGTCGTCACCGAGGGCATCACGCACAGTGGCCACAAAACGCTGATAAAGGGCGTTCGCTATCTCCGGATCCGCCGCCAGTGAAAAACCGGGGCGAGTACCAGACGACGTGTCTGCGACGAGGGTAAACTGGGGAACGACCAGCACAGAACCGCCGGCATCCTGAACGTTGACGTTCATGCGCCCGCGGTCATCGGGAAAAATTCGGTAGGTTAACAGTTTTCGGCACAGCTCCCTTGCCTCGCGCTCTGAATCAGCGCGCTCAACGCCCAATAACAACAGAATACCGTGTTCGATGCTTGAAATGGTGCAGCCACCCACTGCCACACTGGCTTCCGACACGCGCTGAATCAGTCCTTTCATTCAATCCCTTGAGTGAGGCTCTGCGGATGAACAATCTGAAATCGGCGAAGAGTGTATCGGCGCACGGGCGCTGCCGCAACCCCCGAGTTCAAGATCGGAGCAGGCGGGCCGTTCAGCCGGCGGCGGGGGTATGGCGGGCTGCCATGGTTTCAACCGCACGGATCAGCGCGTCAATGATGGCCGGCTCGGAGGCCGAGTGGCCGGCATCGCGGATAATCTGCAGTTCGGCCTCCGGCCAGGCGGCGCTCAGGGCGGTGGCGTTCTCCAGCGGGCACACCATGTCGTAACGGCCGTGTACGATCACGGCTGGGATGCCTGCCAGGCGGCGGGCATTCCGTATGATCTGATCAGGTTCCAGGAACGCGTGGTTCATGAAGTAGTGGCATTCAATTCTTGCCAGGGCGATGGCCACATGGGGGTGGCCGAAGTGCTCCACCACTTTGGGGTTCGGGTGCAGGGTGGCGCAGCGGCCCTCCCAGATCGACCACGCCTTGGCGGCCTGAATCTGTTCCAGTTCGTTGGTGCTGGTGAGCCGGCGGTAATAGGCGCTGACCAGATTATCACGCTCCGTTTCCGGAATGGGCGCCAGGAAATCCTGCCAGTAATCGGGGAACACCCGGCTGGCGCCGTCCTGATAGAACCAGTGTATGTCCCGTGGCCGGCACAGGAATATGCCGCGCAACACTAACCCCAACACCTTTTCCGGATAGGTCTGGGCGTAAACCAGGCTCAGGGTGGAGCCCCAACTGCCGCCGAACAAGAGCCAGCGGTCAATAGCCAGGAACGAGCGCACCGCCTCCATATCCGCTACCAGTTGGCTCGTGCTGTTCCCGTTCAGCTCCGCAAGGGGGGTTGACCGCCCTGCGCCACGCTGGTCCAGCAGGATAATGCGGAAACGCTCGGCGTCGAAAAAGCGGCGATGGTAATCCTCGCACCCGCCGCCAGGGCCGCCATGAACCACAAGCACGGGGATACCGTCAGGGTTGCCGGATTCTTCCAGATACAGTTCGTGAGGCGATTGCACCGCAAGGCGGTGGCGAGCGTAGGGCTCGATGTCGGGAAACAGGGAAAGCATGAACCGGGCTCCTCGCAGGCACCAGGGGTGAACACTACGAGGAGTCTAGCTCAGAACGGGCGAAACGCGCCTTACTTCTTGTTGGCGCGCTTACGCTCGTTCTCGGTCAGCAGCTTCTTGCGAAGGCGGATCGACTTGGGGGTCACTTCAACCAGCTCATCGTCGTCGATGAACTCAAGCGCCTGCTCCAGTGTGAACTTGATGGGCGGCACCAGGCCGATCACTTCGTCCTTACCCGAGGCCCGCATGTTGTCGAGCTTCTTGCCCTTGGTGGGGTTGATCACCAGGTCGTTCTCACGGCTGTGAATACCACACAGCTGGCCTTCATAAATTTCCTGACCTGGGTCCAGGAACAACTTGCCACGGCTCTGGAGGGTTTCAAGGGAATAGGTCAGCGCTGTGCCGTTGGCCATCGACACCAGCACACCGTTCTGGCGATTGGTCACGGCGCCGCCTTTGATCGGGCCGTAATGGCTGAAGGTGGAGGTCAGGATGCCGGTACCGGAGGTCATGGTCAGGAAGGTGTTCCGGAATCCGATCAGGCCCCGCGCCGGGATGGTGTACTCCAGGCGAATGCGGCCCTTGCCGTCCGGAATCATGTTGGTCATGTCGCCCTTGCGCAGGCCGATCTGTTCCATCACGGCACCCTGATGCTGCTCTTCGATGTCGAAGATCACATTCTCGTACGGCTCCTGCTTGACGCCGTCCACCTCCTTGATGACCACTTCCGGGCGGCCTACAGCCAGTTCGAAGTTCTCGCGGCGCATGTTCTCGATCAGCACCGACAGATGCAGCTCGCCCCGACCGGACACCTTGAACTTGTCAGCGGAGTCGCCTTCAACGACCCGCAGCGCCACGTTATGCAGCAGTTCTTTTTCCAGACGTTCCTTGATGTTGCGACTGGTGACGTACTTGCCTTCTTTACCGGCAAACGGCGAGTCGTTGACCTGGAAAGTCATGGACACCGTGGGCTCATCGACGGTCAGTGCGGGTAGTGCCTCAACGTTGGACGGATCGCACAGGGTGTCGGAGATGTACAGCTCATCCAGACCGCTGACGCACACGATATCGCCCGCCTGAGCTTCAGCCACTTCAACACGCTGCAGGCCGGAATGACCCATGATCTTCAGGATACGGCCATTGCGCTTCTTGCCGTCCCGACCAATCGCTGCCACCGGTGTGTTGGTTTTCACTTTGCCGCGCATGATGCGGCCGATGCCGATCACGCCCAGGAAACTGTTGTAATCCAGCTGGGAAATCTGCATCTGGAACGGGCCGTCCATGTCGACGGCCGGGGCCGGCACGTGGTCGACAATGGCCTGAAACACGGCGTTCATGTTGTCGTCCAGGTTTTCGTGGTCCATCCCGGCAATGCCGTTCAGGGCGCTGGC
>DASSWD010000301.1:0-2475 GCA_035705335.1 Marinobacter sp.
GGCTATCACCAGGACGACGAGCAGCACTGGGTGGCCCGCCTGGCGTGCGGGCATACCCAGCATGTCCGGCATGATCCGCCCTGGATCAACCGGCCGTGGGTGACCACGGAAGCCGGTCGGCAGAGCCATCTGGGGACAGAGCTTGCCTGCAAGAAGTGCGACGCCGGTGCACCGCCGGATGTTGTGGTTTGACGTCCGGTTTCAGCCCGGAACGTTGAGCCCGCCCAGAGCCAGTATGTTTTTCCGAGCCGTCTGTTTTTCTGCATCCAGCCGTTCGATCAGTTCCACCAGCGCTTGCTGAAACGGCCTCGGTGCTTGTGGTAGAAAACCATCCAGCAGGGCGATCTGGGTGCACAGGTCCTGAAAGCGCCCGTACAGGTTTTGCCGCTGTTTGATGGTTTTCAGGCTGTCCTGCCAGCCTTTGGGGTCCAGCTCCATCAGGTAGCGCAGTCGCTTGAGCAGTTTGCGCAGCTCGTGGATGTCCTCATCCGGCGAGGTATGCAGCAGTTCGGCGGTGTTGCGGTTGAAGCGGTTCAACTGGCGTTCGATGCGCTTACGGATGTGTTTGGCTTTCAGATCCCGGGTCAGTTCCCGGAAGGCTTTGGAACGCCAGTGTTTATGCCAGTGCGCCAGAGTATCCTGATAGCGTTTGCCGGTCAGGCGTTTGACCAGCTGTTTCTGGGCCTTATTGCTGCGGTGTTCAGACCACGCGGTCAGAGCGCCAGCCAACCCGGGGTTGCCTTCGCAGAGCCCCGGTACCTCGTCGATAAAGACGTGCAGGTCTCTCAGCAGGCTGGTGGCCCGGGCGTGGCGTTTGAATTGCGCCAGGAAAGGCCGGAGTGAGGGGGTGCCGGTGACCTCCGCAACCGACTCGGCTACCGAGCGGCTGCGCCGCAGAGCTATGCGGTACTGGTGCAGGAATTCGGGGTCCAGGCCCAGCCTCACACCGCGCTCGAGTTGCTGCAATCGGTCCATCTGCTGGCTGAGAGCGGTGGGTAGATCAGTTGCCGCGGAGGGGTTCAGTGAGTCCTCCTGCTTGCGGCGTTTTCGCTCGAACTGCGGGTAACTGAAGTCCTTGGGGGTGAGGAATGTCTCGAGCTTGCCGATGTGCCTGCTGAGGTCCTGCCATCGCCGAACAGGCAGCATCAGATGCACAAAGCTGGCGGTGGGCAGCTCGAACGGCGCGCGTTTAACCAGCCAGGCGGTCAGTTCCAGCAGCGCCGGATTGTGGGCGACCAGGGTGATCCTGTCCTGCTGGTTGTCCTGGCCCTGCAACCAGGCGACCAGGCGTTTGTGATCGAAGGTGTAGAGCGCCGGCTCCGTAATGGCTGGGAACCCGCTGCTGTTCGCCTGCAAGCCGGCCAGGGTCATCTGCGCCCGCACGGCATCGCTGGCGTAAACCGTGCCGTTAAGCCCGCCACTCACTCGCAATGCCCGGGCCAGCGGTGCCAGTTGTTGCTGGCCGCGGCCATCCAAAGGCCGCTCCCGATCGCTCTGGTTGTCGTCGTCCCAGCTGGATTTGGCATGGCGTACAACAAACAGGTGCTTCATGGGCAATGTCCCGCGATGAGTGAATCCTGCGTTTGGCTTTTGCGTTTGACCTCCGAGTGTGCCGGGCGTTCAAGTCGGTTCGATGACGAGATGATCCGGATGATTGGCGAGACCGGCTGTCCTACGTATCATAGGCGAATTCGCCGAGGCGATGATCACACTTCGAATAACAAATGGAAGCCAACACTATGTCACTGCGAACCCGCTTACTGACCGTGGTTGCCCTTGTGGCGGCCCTTGCGAGCCCTTTGTCTTTCGCGCAGGAAACCTACACCCTGCGTCTGGCCCAGACCTGGGGGCCTGGCTCACCTATCCTGGGTGAGACGACCGAGCATTTTGCCCGCATGGTTGAAGCCATGTCCGATGGCCGGATCAGAGTGAGGGTGGATGCGGCCAACAAGCACAAGTCCCCATTCGGGATTTTCGATCTGGTCCGGAACGGACAGTATGACATGGGTCATACCGCGTCGTATTACTACAAGGGCGTGATTCCGAATGCCATGTACTTCACCACCATCCCGTTTGGCATGATTGCCCCGGAGATGTACGCCTGGTTCTACCACGGCGGTGGTATGGAGTTGATGCAGGAGGTTTATGCTCCCCATGGCCTGCTGTCGTTCCCGGGTGGCAATACCGGTAACCAGATGGGCGGCTGGTTCCGCGAGGAGATCAATTCTCTGGAGGACCTGCAGGGCCTGAAAATGCGCACACCAGGGTTTGCCGGTGAAGTCATGGCGGAGCTTGGCGTGGCAGTCACTAACATTCCGCCGGGCGAGCTGTACACCTCGCTGGAGCGCGGCGTGGTGGATGCCGTTGAGTGGGTCGGCCCGGCGCTGGACTTCCCCATGGGCTTTCATCAGGTGGCCAAGTATTACTACTCCGGCTGGCAGGAGCCGGGCGCTGAGGTGCAGTTTTTGATCAACC
>DASSWD010000302.1:0-3797 GCA_035705335.1 Marinobacter sp.
TGCCGATTCGTTATCGAGGAGGGCCAACAGCAAATGCTCCACGGTCATAAACTCATGACGCTTGTCGCGGGCATTTTTAAAGGCCGTATTCAGCGTAATTTCCAGATCTTTGCTCAGCATGGGCCACCCCTACGTCTGTCAGTCCGCACGTTCAATCTCGCAAAGGAGCGGATGTTCGCATTCCGAAGAATACTGGTTCACCTGGGCTGCCTTTGTTTCCGCGATGTCTCGGGTATATACCCCACATACGGCTTTTCCCTGCGTATGGACGAGCAGCATCACCTGCGTCGCCTTTTCTTCGTTCATGCCGAAGAACTTCATCAACACGTCCACCACGAAATCCATCGGGGTGTAATCGTCGTTCAGCAACATCACCCGATACCGGGCAGGACGCTTCAGGGCCGGCTTTTCGGGCGCTACACTCACCCCCTCCTGACGCCCGGGCTGTTCCTCGTCCCCCTGATTGAATACTAGTAGAGAATTCTGAATTGTCCGCATGGCTCCGCTTACCGGTTATTCGGTTTCCTGACTAAATGTGGTTGCCCGCCCCGGTGTTTTCAAGCCAACCCCGGAACAAGCGTGCGTTATTTATCAATACGGACATGATAACGCTTCGGTACCTGCCACAACCACTGATTCTGTGGTTCTCGGCTCTTGACTCAGCCAGCGGATTGGCCGACAGTTAAGATGCATTGTAAAATAATGTAAACCTGTGCAAGCAAACTGTAACCAGAACGCTGCGACAGGACTGCAACAGGGTCGATGCAGTAACCGGGCACCAACCAATAATAAGTATTAAGGGAGATACCAGTTCTCTCGTTGAGACAGCAAAGGAACAGGGGAGTTCATCATGCCTAGAGGCAAGGTCAAATGGTTCAATAATGCCAAGGGATACGGCTTTATCATTGAAGACGGCTGCAGTGACGACCTTTTCGCTCACTTCTCATCCGTCCAGATGGATGGCTACAAGACCCTCAAGGCCGGTCAGGCGGTAACGTTTGACAAGAAGCCCAGCGACAAGGGAGTCCACGCCGTCAACATCGTGCCCGACGAAGTGCCGGTCAGGCAGGCTGCTCCGGATCAGGATGTGCAGAGCAACAGCGCGCGCTCATCCGAAACCGTACGTGACGGCTACCCGCCGAGGGCCGTCAACGCCTGAGCCCGCAGCGCGCCGCCCGGGAACGATAACCTGCCGGCCTGGCCGGCAGCTGTGTTTTTTTGAGCTTTTTTTGCCCGCCACATTCCATTAGGCTACGCCCAACCCTTGATTTTCCGGAATCTGTCCATGGCGGAGCTCGTTCTCTTCAACAAGCCCTTTCAGGTGCTCAGTCAGTTCACAGACGACCGGCAGGACACCCCCAGGGCTACCCTCGCCGAATGGATTGACCTGCCCGGCGTTTACCCGGCCGGGCGACTCGACTACGATTCCGAAGGCCTGCTATTGCTGACTTCCGACGGCCAGTTACAGAACCGTATTGCGTCGCCCCGCAACAAGATGGCCAAAACCTACTGGGTCCAGGTCGAGGGTGACATCACCGCTGAAGCGCTCGATCAGCTTTCCGCGGGCGTTGAACTGAAAGATGGCCCGACCCTGCCCGCTACCGCCAGGGCCATGGCGGAACCCGATCTCTGGCCCCGCACGCCCCCGGTCCGTTACAGGGCCTCCGTTCCTACCAGTTGGCTGGAACTGACCCTCACCGAGGGCCGCAACCGCCAGGTGCGGCGAATGACTGCGGCCGTGGGTTTCCCAACTCTTCGGCTCGTGCGTTATCAGATCGGACCCTGGACACTGAGCGGCCTGGCACCCGGCGAGTACCGAACGGAGTCCGTGCACCTGCCCGATTCGCCCACGCCAGCCCGACGGTCGAGAAAACCCCATTCACGTAAGAGGAGTCCGCGCCAACCATGACCTGGAAACCCCACGCCACCGTTGCCGTGGTTGTCGAAGATGCTCAGGGCCGCTTTCTCCTGGTTGAAGAACGCAGCAATGGCGCCATCGTATTCAACCAGCCTGCCGGCCATATCGAGGAAGGCGAAGCCATTCTGGACGCCGTGCGGCGGGAAACCCTGGAAGAGACCGGCTGGGCCGTCGAACCGGAAAGCCTGCTGGGCATCTATACCTATAAGGCACCCGCCAATGGCGTCACCTATTACCGGTTCTGTTACGTGGCCCGGGCGCTCCGGAAAGAAACCGACCAGTTGGACGACGGCATCATTGCCCCCCATTGGCTGACTCTGAAAGACATCCGAAACCTGGGCGACCGGCTGCGCAGCCCGCTGGTGCTGGAGTGCATCGAGGATTACCGAAACGGCCGCCGTTTTCCGCTGGATGTGGTGGTGGAGCGACAGACGTAAGCGGGACCGGATGTTACAATAGCGCTTTTCAATGCCGTTGAGCCTAAACCCAAGCCTGAGCCCATGACAGAACAGATCCGTCCGAAAGCACCAGAACACACCCGAGTGATTGTCGGCATGTCCGGCGGCGTGGACTCGTCCGTGGCCGCCTGGTTGCTGAAAGATCAGGGATATGAGGTCGAAGGCCTATTCATGAAGAACTGGGACGAAGACGACGGCACCGAATACTGTACCGCGATGACCGACCTGGCAGACGCCCAGGCCGTGGCCGACGCTATCGGCATCAAACTGCACACCGCCAGCTTCGCCGCCGAATACTGGGACCGGGTGTTTGAGCATTTCCTGTCGGAGTACAAAGCCGGCCGCACGCCAAACCCAGACATCCTGTGTAACAAAGAAGTGAAGTTCCGCGCGTTTCTGGACTATGCCGTTACCCTGGGTGCTGACTTTATTGCCACCGGCCATTACGCCCGCCAGCGCCCGCTGGAAGACGGCAGTGCACTGCTGCTCAAGGGCCTGGACGGCAACAAGGACCAGAGCTATTTCCTGCACGCGGTGTCAGGTGAGCGCATTGCCCGCACCTTGTTCCCGGTGGGTGAACTGGAGAAACCCGAGGTTCGTCGCATCGCCGAAGCCCAGGGCTTCGTCACCCACGATAAAAAAGACTCCACGGGGATCTGTTTCATCGGCGAGCGCAAGTTCACTGATTTCCTTAAGCAGTATCTGCCAGCCCAGCCCGGTGATATCGAAACCCCGGACGGCCAGGTAATCGGCCGGCACCAGGGCCTGATGTACCATACCATTGGCCAGCGCCAGGGTCTGGGTATCGGCGGTCTGAGCGACTTTGGCGATGAGCCCTGGTACGTGGCCGAAAAAGACCTGGACCGGAACGTGCTGATCGCGGTTCAGGGCAAACAGCACCCGCTGCTGTTTGCCCGCGGTCTGGTGTCCGGCCCCATTGACTGGGTAGCCGGCCAGGCACCGGGCACCCGGTTCCGCTGCAAGGCCAAAACCCGCTACCGCCAGCCGGATCAGGAGTGTGAGGTTACGGTGCTCGATCACGGTGTGAAGGTTGTCTTCGACGACGCCCAGCGGGCGGTCACACCCGGACAGTCCGTGGTGTTCTATGACGGTGACATCTGTCTGGGCGGCGGCGTGATCGAGCAGACCTGGCGGGACGGCGAGCAACTGCCATCCAGGCTGAAAACTGAAGATACCACAGAGCGAGCGGCCTCATGAGCCGATCCCTGCACGACCAGACCCTGGCACTGGCAGGCCTGTGCCAGGCAGCCTCGCTGGTTCAGCAGGTGGCCCATAACGGCACCTGCGACAACACCGCGCTGGAAACCTGCCTGCGATCACTGTTTGCCACCAATGCGGACACCACTCTGGACGTCTACGGCGGCGAACTGAATGATCTCCGCCCGGGACTCGACACCCTG
>DASSWD010000303.1:0-3795 GCA_035705335.1 Marinobacter sp.
TTCAGGTAACGCTCTTCGAACAGGCGGTGAATGGTGAGGGAATCGATCTCGCCACCGTTGGTTTCCGCCTCACGCTGGACGACTTTGCTGAACTCGATCTGCAACCAGCGCGGCAGACTGATGTTGTAATCCCGCTCCAGCACGTAGGCTACGCCGCCCTTGCCGGACTGACTGTTGATCCGTACCACTTCCTCATACTTCCGACCCAGATCTGAAGGGTCAATCGGCAGGTAGGCCACATTCCAGGCTTCGTTGCCTTTGCGACGGGCCAGGCACTTACGAATGGCGTCCTGATGACTGCCGGAAAACGCGGTGAACACCAGCTCACCCGCGTAAGGATGGCGCGGATGGGTGGAAATCTCAGTGCAGGCTTCCACCACTTCCGTGATTTCCGCCATACCGGACAGGTCCAGTGTGGGGTCGATGCCCTGGGAGTAAAGGTTCATGGCCATGGTCACCAGGTCCATGTTCCCGGTACGCTCGCCGTTGCCCATCAGGGTGCCTTCCACCCGGTCGGCGCCGGCCATCACTGCCAGTTCTGCGGCAGCGACGCCACAACCACGATCGTTATGGGTATGAACGCTGATGGCGATATGCTCGCGATAGCGCACGGTGTCGCAGATCCATTCGATCTGATCAGCAAACACGTTCGGGGTGGCCATTTCCACGGTGGCCGGCAGGTTGATGATCACCGGCTGGCCCTGGTCCGGGCGCCAGACATCATTGACCGCATCAATCACGTCGGCGGCGAAATCCAGTTCGGTGCCGGTGAAGCTCTCCGGCGAGTACTGGAAGGTCCACTCGGTGTTGGGGTAACGCTTGGCCAGATCACGCACCAGGGTGGCACCGCGCACCGCGATGTCCTTGATGCCATCACGATCCATACCGAACACCTGCTCGCGCTGCACGGTGGAGGTAGAGTTATACACATGCACGATAGCCTTCTTGGCACCTTCCAGCGCCTGATAGGTGCGTTCGATCAACTCGGGACGGGCCTGGGTCAGAACCTGGATGCGAACATCATCCGGGATCCGGTTCTCTTCGATCAGCTTGCGGCAGAAATCGAAATCCGGCTGGCTGGCAGACGGGAAACCGATCTCGATTTCCTTGAAACCGAGCTTGACCAGCAAATCAAACAGGCGCTGCTTCTGCGCCACCGACATGGGCTTGACCAGCGCCTGGTTGCCATCACGCAGGTCCACCGCGCACCAGCGGGGCGCTTTCTCAATGACCTTGTCCGGCCAGCGCCGGTTGGTTTTTGCGATGGGTTTGAAGGCAACGTATTTGCGATGATCGAAAGCCATGTCCAGTTCATCCTTTTAAAGGGTCTTCGGAATACGGATCAGTGTAACGCCTTCGAGGCGCTATTTGTTTGCTATTTCGGGGGTGTCGCGCTAATTTTAAGACAGTTTATTGCCACTAAAACATACTTCAAGAAAGAATATGGCTGACACTGAAAAAAATCTGGTAAAAATTGACAAGATTGACCGGAACATTCTGGAGCAGCTCCAGAAAGACGGCTCCCTGACCAACCAGCAGCTGGCTGACCGCGTTGGCCTGTCACCGTCCCCCTGCCTGCGGCGGGTTCGGGCACTGGAAGAAGCCGGCATTATCGTCCGGACCGTGACCATTCTGGATCACAAGAAACTGGGCCTGGCGCTGACCGCCATTATCCTTATAGGCATGGACAGGCATACCCCTGAACGCTTTGCCGCCTTCGAGGAGCAAGTGGGCGAGTATCCGGAAGTACAGGAGTGCTATCTGATCACCGGCCAGAGCGCCGACTACATGCTCAAGGTGGTGGTGCCAGACATGGACCACTACCATCACTTTCTGCTGAATCGCATCACCCGGATTCAAGGCGTGAGCGGAGTGCATTCCAGCTTTGTATTGCGCAGGGTGATTGATAGTACCGCCCTGCCATTGGGCTACTTAAGCTGAGCATCTGAGTTGAGCACCTGAACCGGGCCACCGCTCCTTCGTGCCGGTATCTGTACCTCTTGCCGAGTGCTCCGTACAATAGCGGCTTTCGCCCTTTTATCAGTGTCTGAACCAAACGGAATCAACCATGCGAGCAAGCCGTTACCTGATTGCCACCCAGAAAGAGACCCCGGCCGACGCCGAGATCATCAGCCACCAGTTGATGCTCCGCGCCGGTATGATCCGCAAGCTGGCCGCCGGCCTCTACACCTGGCTGCCGCTGGGTTTGCGAACCCTGCGCAAGGTGGAGCGGATTGTGCGTGAGGAAATGGACAAAAGCGGTGCCCAGGAAGTGCTGATGCCCGCCGTTCAGCCGGCTGAGCTGTGGCAGGAATCCGGCCGCTGGGAACAGTATGGCGGCGAGCTGTTGCGCATGAACGACCGCCACGGCCGGGATTTCTGCTTTGGCCCGACCCACGAAGAAGTCATCACCGACCTGGTGCGCAACGAGCTGAAAAGCTACAAGGAACTGCCCGCCAATTTCTACCAGATCCAGACCAAATTCCGCGACGAACGCCGGCCCCGTTTCGGTGTGATGCGTGCCCGTGAATTCATCATGAAGGACGCCTATTCCTTCCACGTCAATGCCGAGTCACTGGATGAGACGTACCAGGTGATGCACCGCACCTATTGCAGCATCTTCGACCGGCTGGGCCTGGATTACCGCCCGGTGCAGGCTGACTCTGGTGCAATTGGCGGCAGCGCGTCCCACGAGTTCCACGTACTGGCTTCTTCCGGTGAAGACGCCATCGTGTTCAGCACCGACAGCGACTACGCCGCGAACATTGAGAAAGCCGAAGCCGTTGCACCATCCGGCGAGCGCCCGGCGCCTTCAGAGGCCATGGCCGAGATGCACACCCCAGGCCTTCGCACCATCGCCTCCCTGGCCGAAGTCCGTGGCGTGCCTGCAGACCGTGGCGTCAAAACCCTTCTGGTCAAGGCCGAAGCAGACGAAAACGGCGAATCCGGGCTGGTGGCGTTGATCCTGCGGGGCGACCATACCCTGAACGAGATCAAGGCCGAGAACCTGCCGGGCGTAGCCGAGCCGCTGACCATGGCCACCGAAGAAGAGATCGAGAAAGCCGTGGGCTGCAAACCCGGCTCCATCGGCCCGGTGAACCTGAAGGTGCCGGTGATCGTTGACCGCAGCGCGGCTCATATGGCGGACTTTGTCTGTGGCGCCAACCGGGACGACTACCACTTCACCGGTGTGAACTGGGGGCGGGATGTGCCGCTGGACCGGGTGGAAGACCTGCGCAATGTGGAAGAGGGCGACCCCAGCCCCGATGGCAAAGGCACCCTGGTAATTCGCCGCGGCATTGAGGTGGGTCACATCTTCAAGCTGGGCAATAAGTACAGCAAGGCCATGAACGCTACGGTTCTGGATGAAAACGGCAAAACCGTGGTTATGGAGATGGGCTGCTACGGTGTGGGCGTGTCCCGGATTGTGGCAGCGTCCATCGAA
Source organism: Marinobacter sp. (assembly GCA_035705335.1). Classification (GTDB taxonomy): domain Bacteria; phylum Pseudomonadota; class Gammaproteobacteria; order Pseudomonadales; family Oleiphilaceae; genus Marinobacter. The sequence goes on from DASSWD010000303.1 coordinate 3,446, forward strand.
CAGAATCACGACGACAAAGGCATTATCTGGCCGGATGCGATTGCCCCGTTCCAGGTGGCCATTGTCACCCTGAATGGACAGAAATCCCCGGTGGTGGCCGAAGCTGGCGAGAAACTGTATGAACAGCTGCGCCAGGCCGGTTATGACGTCCTCCTGGACGACCGCAACGAGCGCCCTGGAGTGAAATTTGCGGATATGGAACTGATGGGCATTCCCCATCGTTTCGTGGTGTCCGAGCGCGGGCTGGGCGCTGGCACCCTGGAATACAAAGGTCGCCGGGATGAAGACAAGCAGGATATTCCGGTGGAAGACGCACTGTCTTTCCTGGTCAAGGCCTCCCCGAAAGGCGG
>DASSWD010000304.1:0-7077 GCA_035705335.1 Marinobacter sp.
TGTAGGAAAGAATCAGCAAAGCAGTTCATGAATAAGACGTACCTCCGCAGTTAGTAGTGACCGTCCTGTTTTTGATCCCGCGAGTTCTGTATTTCCGTAACCAGCCAGTCTATGCCAGTGCGGCATGAGGCGGCACATTAATTGATTGATTTCAGGAAGTTTACGTATGTCTACTGTTACCGGTACTGTTAAGTTCTTCAACGAAGCAAAAGGCTTTGGCTTTATCACTCGTGAAGGCGGCCCGGACGTATTTGTTCACTACAGCGCTATTCAGGGTTCTGGTTTCAAGACCCTGGCCGAAGGCCAGCAGGTTGAGTTCACCGTGACCCAGGGCCAGAAAGGTCCCCAGGCAGAGAACGTTGTTCCCCTGTAATCCATAACGGATTCAGCGACAACCGAAAAAGGCAGCCAAGGCTGCCTTTTTTATGGCTGAAAATCGCCGTTACTCGGCGAAAATCTCCTCGTAGAACCGCATGGTGCCGTTCCAGGAACGTGTGGCCGCCGCTTCGTCATAGCCCACCGGCATCCCGAATTGTTCGGCCATGGCGTCAGCGGCCGGATTGGTGAACGAATGCAATACGCCAGGGAAGCTGACCAGGGTCAGATCCACTTCCGCGGTTTGCAGTTCCTGCACCAGGCCGGCCACTTGCTCGGTCGGGACCATCGCGTCGGCACCGCCGGTGTAGACCTGTACACGGGCTTTCACTTTACCGGCTTGCGCGGAGATCGGACTGGACAGGGCGCCGTGCAGGCTTACCACGCCATCCAGATCCACGCCCATGCGCGCCATGTTCAGCACCACCGCACCCCCGAAACAATAGCCCTGGGCGGCAATGCGCTCAGGGTCCACACTTTCGTGCTGCTGCAGAACCTCCATGGCGGCCAGGAAGCGGGCTTTCACCTGCTCAAGATCCTTGGTGGCTTCCTGCATGAATTTCATCGCGGTATCAGGATGGTCGGCCTGCTTGCCATCGCCGTACATGTCCAGGGCGAACGCGGTGTAGCCCACAGCAGCCAGTTTCTCGGCCTGCTCACGGGCAAATTCGTTGTGGCCCCACCACTCGTGAACCACCAGGATGCCAGGGCGTTTACTCTCGTATTCGTCGTCCCACGCCAGATAGCCGCTGAAGGTCTGGCCGTCTACGGTGTATTCGACGGTTTTTGTCTGCATTTCTGCCATTACCTGTGTTGAGACGATTGCCAGGGACAGGGTTGCCACGGACGCGGCCGTTTTGAGGGTCTGCATAGGATTCTTGCTCCTTGTTATTGAGTTCTTACAGCACGTGATCCCGGGTAAGTACGACAACGGTATGCAAATCGATGCTGTCGGTGCTTCTTGCAGTATACGACCTTTTGCCAAGCTTCAGGGCGGAGCAGGGCGCCTACACTGAATGATTCAGCCCATCCACCGACCTGAGGCGTGTTATGAAACTGATTGGCTCCAGCACCTCGCCCTACGTGCGCCGTATTCGGCTGCTGCTGACGGGCACTGATTATGACTTTGTGAATCTGGATATCTATGGCGAGGGCCGTGACCTGCTGCGCCAAAGCAACCCGACACTGAAGATTCCGGTGCTTCAGAATGATGGGCAAGAGCTTTACGATTCCCGGGTGATTGCCCAGTACCTGCTGGCCAGACAGAACCAGCCGGCGCTGGACTGGCAACAGCACAATCAGCTCACCCTGATTGATGGTGCCAACGACTCAGCGGTCACCCTGCTGCTGTCCAAGCGCTCTGGCATCGACGTGGACCAGGACCTGCTGTTCTACAACCTGCAGCGTGAACGCATCATGACCACCCTGCGAACTCTGGCCGCCATGGTAGACGCCGGCGACTTCGCTCAATGGAACTACCCGGCCATTGCCCTGTATTGCGCGGTGGACTGGCTGGATTTCCGGGGGCTGGTGGATTTTTCCGGTGTTGAAAGCCTGTTGACCTTCCGGGACGTCAACCGGACCCGACCGGGCGTGGCCGAGACCGACCCGCGCTGACACTGAGGATCCCGGGGCCGTGCACCCTTGCCGTGCCCCGGTGTCATAGTGGCGACATAAGAGTGCAATTAAGTTGAAATTAAGTGTTGCGAACGGTTGCAGAAGCTATTTACTGCCTTTATCTTGGGTTACGACTTAATCAATTAAGACGCTCCTGCCGGGCCCCATGCGCCCTTTTTTATTCGCTTGCGTCTTAATGCATTAAGTCGACTCTGATAACCATCAATCCGACCACACAAAAACAACTCGAGGTTCCGACAGATGACTCTTGGTACGACCCGACAACGCAATCCCCTGGCGTTCGCCATTTCCGTGGCACTGCTTGCCAGTCTGCCGCTGACCGCTCAGGCGCAGGACAGCATTGAAGATCGCCTCTCTGCCCTTGAATCCCGACTGGCAGAGGTTGAGCCCAAAGCCAATGGCGACGAAGGCTTCTCTTTCAACACCTATGCGCGCTCCGGACTGCTGCTGAACGATGAGCTCAAAAGCGCCCCCGGCGGCCCTTACCTCACTCCCGCCGGTGCTGTGGGTGGCCCGGTTGGCCGCCTGGGCAACGAACCGGACACCTATCTGGAAGCCGTGCTCAACTACCGCCAGGTGGCCGACAATGGTACCAGGGCCCATTACCGCCTGATGATTGCCGACTCGACCACGTCCAGCAACGACTGGACCGCCGGTGACGGCGCCCTGAACGTTCGCCAGGCGTACGTGGAGCTGAGCGATCTGGCCAGCTTCAGCGGTATTTTCGAAGAATCCTCCCTCTGGGCCGGCAAGCGCTTTGACCGGGATAACTTCGACATCCACTGGCTCGACAGTGATTTCATTTTCCTGGCGGGCACCGGTGCCGGTATCTACGACGTCAAGTTTACCGACACGGTGAAATCCAACTTCTCTCTGTATGGCCGCAGCTTTATTGATTTCCCTTCGGATCCGCAGGTCGCGGATGAAACCTCCAGCACCGACAGCCTCATCCTCACCGCCAATAACTACTTTGGCAATGTGCAATGGATGATCAACGCCATCAATGCCACCGACAACGACGAGCGTGTGGTGGCGGGGGTCCAGGAGGCCGCGGATTCCGGCTTCCACACCATGCTGGCCTACCACGGCGACAGCTTCTTCGGCTTGTCGGAGGGCAATTACAAACTCGCGGTCATGCATGGCCAGGGCCTGGGCGGTGAAGCCAAGACCATCGGCGGTGATGGTAACCTGCACGAAGATGCCACCAGCACCCGGGTCGGTGTCTATGGCACCACTTACCTGAGCGAGAACTGGCGTATTGCCCCCGCGATTCTGGCGGAAACCAGCGAAGACCGCTACATCAAGGGTGACGAGTATCAGTGGCTGACCTTCAACACCCGCCTGGCCAACGAGATCAACAGCAACTTCGAAATGCAGTACGAAGCGTCCTGGCAAGTCATGGACCTGACACCGCTGGGCTACAACGACCGGGCGGCGGTTCAAGGGGATTACGCCCGCTTTACCATTGCCCCGACGTTCAAGCCTGCGGTTGGCGGTTTCTGGGTGCGCCCCGAGATCCGGGTGTTTGCCAGCTACTCCACCTGGGACGACGAGCTGGATAATTACGCCACTGGCGACGCACTTGGTAACGAAGACACCGGATTCACCAGCGGCCAGTGGACCTTCGGCACCCAGATGGAAATCTGGTTCTGAGGCGGACAACAACAATTGAGGTGAAGACAATGTCCAGATTCAATGCAATTCCCTGGGTTCTGGGTGGCGTGGCCGCCCTGGCCATGTCCGGCGGCGTGCAGGCCGCCACCATCACGATTTCCTGCGGCGCGGTGGGTGCTGAGCGGCAGTTATGTATAGAAGGTACAACGGCCTGGGCTGAGAAGACCGGCCATGACGTGCAGGTGGTGTCCACACCGAATTCGGCGACCGAGCGTTTGTCCCTGTATCAGCAATTGCTCGCGGCCCGGTCTCCGGACGTGGATGTGTTTCAGATTGATGTGGTCTGGCCGGGCATGCTTGCCCAGCATCTGATCGATCTGTCGCAATACACGGACGGCGCGGAATCGGCTCATTTTGAGTCGCTGGTGGCAAACAATACCGTGGATGGCCGATTGGTCGCCATGCCCTGGTTCACGGATGCCGGGGTACTCTATTACCGAAAAGACCTGCTGGAAAAATACGACCAGAGCGTTCCCGAGACCTGGGAAGATCTGACGCAATCTGCCCGGGTGGTCATGGCGGCGGAGCGCGAGGCAGGGAACGATGACTTCTGGGGATTCGTCTGGCAGGGCCGCGCCTATGAAGGGCTTACCTGCAATGCGCTGGAGTGGGTTGCTTCCCATAACGGCGGCACCATTGTCAATGACAGCGGAGAAGTTACGATCAATAACGAACAGGCCAGGGAGGCCCTGGCGCTGGCCAGCAGCTGGATAGACGACATTTCCCCGATCAGCGTCTTGAATTACACCGAGGAAGAGGCTCGTGGCGTGTTCCAGTCCGGTAACGCACTGTACATGCGTAACTGGCCCTATGCCTGGAGTCTGGCCCAGAGCGACGACAGCCCGGTGAAGGGCAAGGTGGGCGTGGTCGCCCTGCCCAAAGGCGGTGAGGATGGTGTCCACACCGGCACCCTGGGTGGTTGGCAACTGGCGGTGTCAAAGTACTCTGAACATCAGGAACTGGCCGCCGACCTCGTGCTCTACCTGACCAGTTATCAGGAGCAGAAGCGCCGGGCCATTGAGGGTAGCTATAACCCGACCATTCCGGACCTTTATGAGGACGAGGAGGTCTTGGCGGCCGTACCGTTCTTCGGTGACCTGTACGAGACGTTCAAGAATGGCGTGCCGCGCCCATCGTCAGTCACGGGTGATAGCTACGGCCGGGTCAGCAACGCGTTCTACAATGCCACCCATCAGGTGCTGTCCGGTGAGGCGGAGCCGGACCAGGCGCTGGCGGCATTGGAGCGTGAGTTGCAGCGCCTGGGTCGTCGGGGCTGGTAACCGGTCATGGCCCACACCACTCCGGCTCCGGTTGAAACGGCAGCGGGCGGCAAGTCGCCGGCCCGCGCCGTTCCCGTCAAGCGCCAGGCCAGCCGGGTGCGCCGCCAGCGCCTGCGTGCTGCCTGGCTGTTCCTGTTGCCCATGCTCCTGGTGCTGGCAGCCGTGGCCGGGTGGCCTCTGCTGCGCACCATCTGGTTCAGCTTTACCGACGCCAGCCTATCCAATATCAGTGATTATAGCCTGGTAGGTTTCGACAACTACCTGGTGTACGACAACGGGTTCTGGTACGGCGTGCTGGCCGATCCGGCCTGGTGGCAAGCAGTCTGGAATACGCTGTTCTTCACCGTGATGTCGGTGGGCCTGGAAACCGTGCTTGGCCTGATCATCGCACTCACCCTGAACGCCCAGTTCCCCGGCCGCGGCTGGGTCCGGGCGGCGGTGCTGATTCCCTGGGCTATCCCGACCATTGTTTCGGCCAAGATGTGGAGCTGGATGCTGCACGATCAGTTTGGGATTGTGAACGAGATGCTGATGTCCATCGGCCTGATCTCGGCGCCCCTGAACTGGACTGCCAATGCGGATCTGTCCATGTGGGCGGTGATCATGGTGGATGTCTGGAAAACCACCCCGTTCATGGCGTTGCTGACCCTCGCGGCCCTGCAGATGTTGCCGTCGGACTGCTACGAGGCGGCGAAAGTCGATGGTATTCATCCTGTTCGGGTGTTCTTCCGGGTGACCCTGCCGCTGATTCTGCCCGCGCTGATGGTGGCGGTTATTTTCCGGGTGCTGGATGCGCTGCGGGTGTTTGACGTGATCTACGTACTGACCTCAAACAGCGAAGATACCATGTCCATGTCGGTCTATGCGCGACAGCAGTTGGTGCAGTTTCAGGACGTGGGCTACGGCTCGGCGGCATCGACGGTGCTGTTCTTCATCATCGCTTTGCTGACCATCAGCTATCTCTATCTGGGCCGCAAGCAGATCGGGGGTGAAGCATGAGTGCCAAACAGATCAAAAAACTGATGGCCAGAGTTGCCTTCTTTCTGCTCGTGGTTGCGATCCTGCTGTTCACGGTATTCCCATTTTACTACGCCATTGTCACGTCGCTGAAAAGTGGGTCTGAGCTGTTCAACGTCACCTACTGGGTAGAGTCGGTGGATCTTGGTAATTACGCCGCCGTGCTGAGTAATGGTGGGTTTATCAAAAGCATCTGGAACTCCGTATTGGTGTCATCAGCCACCGTTGTCATAGCCATGGGCTTTGGCCTGACTGCTGCCTATGCCCTCGGCCGGGTGCAGTTCCGGGGCCGCAGCGGTGTGCTGATGATTGTGCTCGGGGTATCCATGTTTCCCCAGGTGGCGGTTCTGTCGGGTCTGTTTGAGGTCATTCGTGCCTTGGACCTGTACAACAACCCGCTGGCGCTGGTGTTTTCCTACACCATCTTCACCCTGCCGTTCACCGTGTGGATTCTGACCACCTTCATGCGGCAACTGCCCAAAGAGCTCGAGGAGGCAGCCATTGTCGATGGTGCCTCCCCCCTGACCACGCTGTTCCGGGTTTTCATCCCGCTGATGTGGCCGGCCATGGCCACGACTGGCCTGTTGGCGTTCATCGCCGCCTGGAACGAGTTCCTGTTTGCACTCACCTTTACTCTCACCAACGACCAGCGAACGGTGCCGGTCGCCATCGCGCTGCTGACCGGCGGCTCACAGTACGAGCTGCCCTGGGGCATGCTGATGGCGGCGTCTGTCATCGTGACTGTGCCGTTGGTGGTACTGGTGCTGATTTTCCAACGTCGTATCGTGTCCGGCCTCACGGCTGGCGCGGTGAAAGGTTAACCCAGGAGTATGTGTATGACCCAGCCATGGTGGAAAGGTGGCATCGTCTACCAGATCTATCCCCGCAGTTTTTTCGATACCACCGGGGATGGGATTGGTGATCTCAGAGGCGTCACCGAAAAGCTGCCGTACGTGGCGTCCTTGGGTGTGGATGCCATCTGGTTGTCGCCGTTTTTTACCTCGCCGATGAAGGACTTCGGCTATGACGTCTCGGACTACCGGGGCGTGGACCCGATGTTCGGCACCCTCGAAGACTACAAGGCGCTGGTGGC
>DASSWD010000305.1:0-2052 GCA_035705335.1 Marinobacter sp.
CGGAATCACCACAATCACCATGCAGACCACCAGCGTGATCAGGGCATTGATGTTCGGGCGTCGCCCCAGCCGCCGTGCCAGGAACTGATTGACCGGATAGAAGATCAGAGCAATAGCCACGGCCCAGAAAATCGGGCCAAAGAAGGGTTTCATCAGCAGCACGAACGCCAGGGAAACCCCCACCAGCATGGCAAGAAAAGTCCGTGTTTCGAGTTTTGCGTACATAGTGATAAAGGCTCCCCGTCGGTGGGCCTGACCATGAAATGTTAGGCGTGAGGGTACCACGAGAGCGTGGCAGCTGTAGTGATCTTCACGTTATAGTGATCGATTGTTGATGATTATCCGGGCTTTAGGTCATGCAAGCGCCAGACGAATTCACCATAGACACCGCACTGGAAGCCGCCACCGCCCTGACAAGGGTACTGGCGGCCAGAACGCACCGCCGAAAGGTGATGGGGCAGGAAGTGATCGTGCCCGGCCAACTAGGCGAAGCCCTGCATTTGCCCCGGATCATCAACCACCTCAACAGTAAGCAACAACGCCTGAGGGATCGCGGCCTGGACGATTTCGAGGAACTCTGGCCAACGTTGTCCCGAAACACCCGCCAGCAGGTGATGGATCGCCTGGGGTGGTACGACCCCAAAGACCTCGACTGGGAAGACAAGCGCTCCAACCGCCGCCCGGTGGTCGGCCCGGACAACTGATACGTATATCTGCGAAATCCAAGTTGATTCATGGCCGTGCAGACTCGGAACTGTCACATACAGGCCCTATGGTTATAGCGATCAGGAGGATTTTATGACCCAACCCAACCACTACACCGCCATTCTTGCCGAAGGCAGCGCCGTACCCACGCTACTCTGCGGCCACTGCCATTCCATCCTGTCCCGGGCCCGCATTTTCCGCAACACCGGCGGTGACCATCAGGGGCTTCAGTGCGACACCATCGGCCTGTGTTCCGCCGACGATTGCGGCGCCATGAACTGCTGCGATGAGGCATTCGCCCGCATCGACAACCCAGAACGCCTGTTTGGCATCGCGTCCTGATTCAATCCGGCAACGCTCTGTTACGCAACTCAAACACACCGGCCAGCCCCCCTGATTTATCCTGACCAGGACGATTGTCGAACCGGCAGTCACGCAACCACTCAGTCAGGACAGTCGATGGCATGCGTATTCTGAGAACCGACGAAGCCCGCTTCGCAGGACTTCCGGATTATCCCTTCAGCCCCCATTACCTCGACGTCGATGCCGGACTGCGCATGCATTTTGTTGATGAAGGTCCACAGGATGGCGCGCCGGTGGTGATGCTGCACGGCGAACCCTCCTGGTCTTACCTTTACCGCCACATGATTCCGCAAGTCGCCAGTGCCGGATACCGGGTGTTGGCGCCCGACCTGATTGGCTTTGGCAAATCCGACAAACCCGCCAGCGTCAACGACTACAGCTACGACCGGCACATGCAGTGGCTGACCCGCTGGCTGGATGCACTGAACCTGAGTAACGTCACCCTGGTGTGCCAGAACTGGGGTTCGCTGCTGGGATTGCGGCTGGCCGCCGAACAGCACCACCGGTTCAGCCGGATTGTCGTCGCCAACGGCATGCTGCCCACCGGCGATCACCGGGTACCCTCGGTGTTTCGGCTCTGGAAGGCATTTGCCAGCCATAGCCCCTGGTTTCCAATCGGCCGGATCATCCAGCTTGGCACCACCCGGGCGCTGAGCACGGAAGAACTGGCCGCCTATGAGGCGCCTTTCCCGTCATCGGAATTCAAGGCCGGCGCACGGGCCTTTCCGGCGCTGGTGCCCACCACGCCGGAAGACCCGGCCAGCGCGGCCAACCGGGAAGCCTGGCGGACACTGGAGAAATGGCGCAAACCGTTCATTACCTGTTTCAGCAACGGCGACCCGATCACCCGCGGCGGTGATCGCCACATGCAGCGCCGGATTCCGGGCGCTTTCGGCCAGCCACACATCACGCTGCAGGGTGGGCACTTCCTTCAGGAAGACGCCCCAAAAGCCTTTGCCCGGGTGATTCTGGACGCCCTGAAAG
>DASSWD010000306.1:0-17775 GCA_035705335.1 Marinobacter sp.
AGGCTCCGCAAACAAAGCGGCAGCATTATCCGCTTTTACACTGCCGCCGTAAAGTACTGATAACTCCGTAGCCGGCGCATTCAGCTCGGCCAGCACCCGGCGAATGCCCGCATGCATGGCCTGAGCGTCACTGGCACTGGCGGTCTTGCCGGTACCGATGGCCCAGACAGGCTCATAGGCAATCACAATTCGGGACCACTCATCGGCGCCAACTTGCGCCAACCCCTGCCGCAACTGCCCGGCAACCACGGATTCCGCCGCGCCGGACTCTCGCTCGCCGAGGGTTTCACCAACACACAGCATTGCCGTCAAACCGGCATCCAGTGCGCGGCGCACTTTTTCAGCGATGACCTCATCGGTCTCACCGAAATACTGCCGGCGCTCGGAATGGCCAACCAGCGCATAGCCGCAACCAACGTCACATGCCATGCCTGCTGACAACTCTCCGGTGTAGGCCCCTTCAGCCCATTGGCTGATGTTCTGAACCCCTACCGCCAGGGCGTCGCCGCTTCGGTTGAGCACGTCGCACACAAACAGCGCGGGCGGAAACACCACCACATCCGGGCCTTGTTGCAATGAGCCCAGAGACTCACGCAGGGCACCCATTAACTGCTGAACCAGGTCGGTAGACCCGTTCATTTTCCAGTTTCCGGCTACGATCTTGCGGCGCATGTCGTTTCTCTATCGTCGCGAGCGTAAAGAGGGCGGAACTATACAGCACTCCCGAAGGCCACACAACCGCGCTCCCGGCACCCCGTCCTGCTGTGACAGCAAGCTCAGGGAGTGGAGTGCTCTACCACTTTGGCGAGCTCTTCGGCGACCTGTCGAATCTGATCGGCATCCTGACCCTCGGCCATCACCCGGATCAGTGGCTCGGTACCAGAGGCCCTGAGCAATATCCGGCCGGAACTCCCGAGTGACGCCTCGGCCCTTGTCACAGCACTGGCGATATCCTCACGGGCGAGCGGGTCAAAACGCTCAGCGACCCGCACATTAATCATGGTCTGGGGCAACTTGCTCATGCCCTGGCGCAGTTCTGACAGGGTCTTGCCGGAACGGCGGATAGCCAGCAGCACCTGTAGCGCAGACACAATGCCGTCACCGGTACTGGTGCAATCCCGGATCACCATATGGCCGGATCCCTCCCCCCCAAGCACCCAGTTGTGGGTTTGCAGGCGCTCCATCACATACCGGTCACCCACTTTGGCGCGCTCAAAGGGGATACCCATTTCGCGCAGCGCCAGCTCAACCCCAAGGTTGGTCATCAGCGTACCAACCACGCCGCCACTGAGCCGGCCTTCGGCATGGCGCTGAGACGCCAGAATGTAGAGCAGCTCATCGCCGTCTACCTCAGAGCCGTCCCGATCGACCATCAGTACCCGGTCGCCATCGCCGTCAAAGGCAATCCCCAGATCGGCATTTTTGTCTTGCACGGCTTGGGCCAAGGCACCGAGGTGGGTAGACCCCACATTCAGGTTGATGTTCAGGCCATCCGGCTCGGCACCAATGACGCTTACTTTCGCGCCCAGTTCCCGGAAAACCTTGGGGGCCACATGATAGGTAGCGCCGTGGGCGCAATCCAGCACCACACGCAGACCATCCAGGGTAAACTCGTTGGGCACCGTGCTTTTACAGAACTCCACGTACCGTCCCGGCGCGTCATCCACTCGGCTGGCCTTGCCCAGCTCCTCAGGTTCACAGACTTCAATAGGCCGATCCAGCCAGCGCTCGATTTCCTCTTCCAGCGCATCGTCCAGTTTTGTGCCGGTAGAAGAAAAGAACTTGATACCGTTATCGTGGTGCGGGTTGTGCGAGGCACTGATAACGATACCGGCTGAAGCACGGAATGTACGGGTGAGATAAGCGATGGCCGGCGTGGGCATCGGGCCCAACAGCTTGACGTCGACACCCGCGGCGGACAGCCCGGCCTCCAGAGCAGACTCGAACATATAGCCAGACAACCGGGTGTCCTTGCCGATTAACACACTGTTGCGCTGCCCTTCCCGCTTGAACGCCTGACCGGCGGCCCAGCCCAGATGCAACATGAACTCCGGCGTGATCGGGCGCTCGCCCACCCGACCACGAATGCCATCGGTTCCGAAATACTTACGCTGGGCCATTACCTTGCCTCCATTACCGCCGTCACCACCTTGACGGCATCCACTGTTTCACGGACGTCGTGCACCCGGAGGATACTCGCGCCTTTCATGGCGGATATTGTCGCGGCGGCAAGGCTTGCCGGCAACCTTTCATTCACCTCACGACCGGTGATCGCCCCGAGCATGGACTTGCGGGACACGCCGATCAGCAGCGGATGGCCCAGTGCCTGCAACTGCTCCAGGCTGGCCAGTAACTGCACGTTGTGCTCCACGGACTTCCCGAAACCAAACCCGGGGTCCAGGATGATGTTGTCTGCCGGCACGCCCGCTGCCTCGGCAACTCGCATACGCTCAATCAGAAAAGCGCTCACCTCCCGCCAGACGTTCCGATACCGGGGGTTTTTCTGCATGCTGTCCGGCTCGCCCTGAATGTGCATCAGGCAGACCGGCACCCCGGCCGCCGCCGCGGCCTCCGGAGCTCCCTCCCGCTGCAGGGCCCGGACGTCGTTGATCAGCCCGGCGCCGAGACGGACGGACTCAGCCATGACCACCGGATTGGAGGTATCCACCGAGATAACGGTATCCAGCTCCCGGGCGATGGCTTCAACCACCGGGCACACCCGGTCCAGCTCTTCCTGGGTGGACACCGGCGAGGCGCCCGGGCGTGTGGACTCGCCGCCCACGTCGATAAATGACGCACCGTCCGCCACCATCTGGCGGGCACGGTCAAGTGCCACGGCTGGCGCATTGAAACGCCCGCCATCAGAAAATGAATCGGGGGTGACGTTCAAAATACCCATCACCTGACACTGCGCCAGCTCTATCTGCTTGCCGGCGAAATTCATACGCATAGAAAGCCCTTCAATTCGAATCGATGCGACGAGCCATGATGCAATCAAAGACCACGGCAGCACTTGTTATCAGATGCCAAGACGGAGATCCAGCCGTACTTCCTGTGTCGTGCCATCCTCTCGCGGGATTATAAGTATCAGTGAGTCCATACGGCTTAACTCATCCATACTCATACCGCTGAAACTGTTGGTGTCTGGGTCATAGGTCAGATCATCAAGATCACGACCATCCACGGTTTTCAATTTCGGCACCAGTCCCTCCTTCATTAACGGCACTTCAGGTGGCATGGTGACCTTAGGCAGCGCACTGTCTGGAGACGTTTTGATGGTTGACACCCCACCCGGGTTCGGGGTTGATTGGGTGGTTGGTCCAACGGTCTTAGGCGGTGTCGTGCTGGTGGACTTCGACCCATTATTTGTTGTTCCGGTACTGGCGCCCCCCTTGCCAGCAGTGGTGCTGGCCCCGCCTTGATTACCCGAACCAGAGGAAGAGCCAGAGCCGGCACCGGCACCGGCACCGGCACCGGCACCGGAGGTTGATGATGGCACCGAACCGCCACCATTCTGGCCACTCTGAGTCTGGGCTCCGCCCGTTTTATCGTCTTTAGTCGGAACCTTCTGCATAACATTGGCGGTAACGCCAAGATCGAAACCACTGCTTTCGTCAGTCAATGCCAGGGTTCTGCGCTCACCGGCATTGATAGTAACATCCCCTTCAAGCTTGGCTTGTTGATCAACCAGAACACCAGAATTGATATTTACCTGATTGCCACTGATCGTTGTCGCCTGACCTTCCTGACGTCTTTGCCGACCGCCCTGGCCAGACAAACCAATGCCTCGCTGGTCTTTTTCAACGGTGATGTCCGCTGAAATGGCTTTGTAGTCAGACGATGAGCTATCAAGCGATTCAAGCAGGTTGACCGCTCCAGCGGCATCCAGATTTACAGCGCCGGCCCCGGCAGCCATCGTGGCACCCTGGGCGGTGACATCGCTACCGGCCGAAAGGGTTATATCGCCACTCCCTGCGTTAAGATTGACGCCGCGCTGGGTGATTTGGGTGGCCTGTCCATCCTGGTAGCCTCCGCCAACACCGCCCTCAACACCCTTTTTACCGACGGAAAGATTACCGCCCACGTTGAAACCGCTCTGGCTGGCCTTGCTCTCGCTTGTCGCCGCCAGCAAATTGACATCGCCATCTGTGCTGACCAGGTTGATTCCCTGGCCGGCAGCGACGTTGGTGCCGATCAAACCCAAATCACTGCGGGTATTGACGACGATGTTCCCGCCCGCGCCCATCTCTCCAACCACGGCGGTACTGGAACTCGTATTGCGCTGGTTTCTTCCGCCCCTGGCACTTAAATCAACTTCCTTCTTGAGCACGTTGACCTCCACACCCGCCGACGCATTGTGATCGGTGTTACTGGAGGACGACGAGTTTTGAGCGGCCGCCAGGGTAAAACTCTCGGCGCTGATAAGAATATCCCGACCGGCCTGCATCTGCGTGCCGACCATTTGGGTATCTTCGGTCGTTACCGAAACGATATCTCCGCCAGCGCGATAACTGCTGGTCACGGCCGTCCGTTCTGTTACCGAGGATTTTTTATTCTCATGGGTATAGCTGGCGGTAATACCGGCAGAAAATGGCTTTGGCGCTTTCTCTTTCTTTTGGTTCGTTGCGGGGGTGTTGCCACTGGTTGCAGATGCGTTGGCGCTGGTTGCAGATGCGGTGTTACCGGCAGGTGACGTTCCCGTATTCTGTTGTTTGAATTTCTGAGATTCGTCGGCGCTGGTCGTGACTTTGGATTGGCCAGAGGCGCCACCGGAAACCAAACCGGCGCGCCCACTGGCTTTTGCTCCCGCCTCGACGCCCACGAAGACGCCGATCCGCGCTTCATGCTGGTTGCGACTCGTGCTTGAACTGGTTTCATCGAAAATTTCTTCTTCAACGATGCGGGTGGCGGTTTGAATGATATTCTGGCCGGCATCGAGCTGAGTTCCGGCATCACGGATTTCACCCCCGGCCTTCCTCTGGATATCACCCCCGGCCTGAAAACGGTTTACCTGCTGGGTCACGGTGCTCCCGCTGTTGGCATTTGCCACGTGTCCGTAGCGTATTCCAGCACTCGCCTGAGCCTTCGCCTTGACACTGGCGTCAGCGCCTGCGCCGCCCACACTGGCGTACCCGGACGCTGAACCGGTCGCACTGGCAGCACCGGTCAGATAGATGCCCGCCGTGTGCTCAGTGTTCGACGAGGAACCCGAGCGTGTATCCTGCGCACTCAGGTTGAGGATATCCCCACCGGCCTGCTGCACGATGTGCTCAGCAGCGATGACATCGGCCGCCTGGAACGTCAGGTTCTCTCGGGCATTAAGCACCACACTGCCGCCTGTGGCGGTGAGGGTTGATCCGCGATGGGTTGTGCTGCCTGAGTCAGTGTTGGTTTGCGTACGGCGAGCGCCCAATGTGATCATGGTACTGGCATTGGCACCAACCGCCGTATTGGCGTTCACCCCTAGTGGGTTTGCAGACGCGGCTACATTGGCATTAGCTGAGGCACCGCTATCCACAAAGATGCCAAATGAAGTACTGCTTTCATCAACCTGTTTGCTCTCACTGCTGACACCGGCCATCACATTGATGTTTTCGGCATTCAATAACAGGGTATCGGCTTTCATGTCGGAACCGATCAACGTTATGTCGTTACCGGCCTCGGTCAGCAGTGTGCCACCGGCACTGATTGTCGAGGCTACGCCAGTACTGGAGTTTTCGTTCTCATTACGCTCGGTGCGTCGATAGAAACTCATTTCACTCCTGTTACCGGCTTTCGCCGACGCACTGGCACTGCCACTGGCTCGCGTTCCGGAAGCTGCCCCGGATGCGCTCGCGGTGGCAGAGGCATCTGAGTTGCGCTTGAAGCTCAGTACAGCTTCGGTGACGGTTTTGGTTGTCGACACACTCCGGTCATGGGCCTCTTCAATGAGAATCGAGTTTTCTGCGATTAAACCGGCATTGCCTCCGACAGTGATCTCCGACCCACGAACCAGAATATCCTGTTCTGAGTCGATCAGTGCATCACCTGCCACGCTTAGCTGAGAGCTTTGCACCGTCCAGTTTTCATCCTTGTCGGTCGTGATTTCACGCCCCCAAACGCCACCCCCCACTTTTGCGCCTTGCTTTCGCGTTACAGTGAGATCCTGCTGATAGTTCTCCACTGACTCCACGGCAAAATCGCCGCCGGTTTCAACGAGCAAGCTGCCACCGACATCGACCTCGCTACCACGTATGCGGGTATCCCCATCACTGAGCATGATCAGATGATTACCTGTGGTCAGCTCGGACCCTATGTTCAGCATCGTACCGGTCTGATCCATCGTCGAATTGCCACCAGTCCCTTCTTGGTCAGAGCGCGCATAGCGATTTTCGATGGTATCGAAGGTTATCTCGCCACCGGCATCCAATTGGGTGCTTTGACCCGATCGCATCGCGGCGCCAATCTGTTGAATATCGCCCGTTGTCTGGATAATCAGGTTGCCGTCAGCCTCAACCTGACCTTGCTGCCCCAGCACAGTATTGCGACGGAAATCATCGCCTCGGGTATCGGCCAGCGTTCGGTTGATGAAACTGCCATCACTTTGCAATACCACGTTGCCGCCGCTCAAACGCCCACTGATGTTCTCGATATTGCCCTTGCTGCTGACGCTCAGCAGTTCACGCCCGCGAATATCACCGCCGGTATTGGTCAGGCCATCAACCTGAAACTCGGTAAAATTCGCCTGGATAACGGCACCCTGCTGATAGGCTTCACGGGTATCGCTCGCGAGATAAACCTGCGGCACGAGCACCTGCTTTCCATCAATCACCGAGCTGACCATCCAGACAATATCGCTGCTGAGATCCGCCACTTGCTGCTCGGATAGCGGCTCGCCCCATGTCAGTCCGAGTTGTTCGGCCTGGTCTGCGGCACCGGTGTACAGGTGGGCAATTACCGCTTCCTCATTCCCTAAACCGTTAATCAGATTGGTACCCAGTGCATTGATCAACTGCTGACGGATCAGGTAGCTTTCATACGCGGCGTCACCCAGGCGCAAACCAATCTGATCGACATCCAGACCCAGTAAGCGGATCAGGTAATCCGAACCCAGCAGTTCGCTGCCGGTAAACAGCGGATTGGTCTCCACCAGAAAACCTGTGGATGGATTACTCGCCGGCACAAAGAAACCGTTTGGATTAGTCGGCAAGTCAACCGGTTGCAAAGCCAAGCCCTGCTCAAAACCACCCAGAGTGATCAGGTCGGTTCCTGCCAAATCAATTTCATCGATGGTGGATGTCGTGGGGTCGTCCTCAACGACGTTTTCCACGCCGGGAAACGGCGATCCGATGTTTTCAATGCTGCCGCCGAGAACCTGAAGGTTATCGGCATAAATGCCGGCACCAAAACTGTCCAACAACAAGGCACCCTCCAGCACCGCGCCCGTTGTTGCTAGGTTGCGTCCGGCGTTGATTAATGACGGTGGCACACCACCGCTGCCTTCTTCGCGCGCAGTGGGTTGCCAACCCGGCCCGGGCGCCCAGTTATCGATGTTGTTATCGTCGTTATCGGGTGAGTCCGGGTTGCCGTCATCCGTGACACCCTGGCCCCGGTAAGTTGCGGTCGGATCAACACGGGCATAGACGACAAACTGATCTGCGCCCGACTTTTGATCATCGATCGCGATCCAGCGGCGCCGGAGATCGAGACTGTAAAGCGACAGCGACTCGTTCTGGAATACCGCGTTGTCGCCTCCGACCAACTCCACATTCTGGCCAGAAATCAACGCCACCCGGTTAAGACCGCTTTCTCCATAGGCCACACTCACCAGGCCGTCCGCGCCCGTGGCGATAATCTGGGCCTTGTTCATCGCATCCAGTTCTTCGGGAGTGATGCCCACCAAATATTCATCGCGCGTGATGCTGTCCTCGCTCCGGAAGACATTCATGCCTTCATCAGCACCGCCCTCATTGCCAATCTGCACAGATGTCGGGCTGCGCACGTCGGTTGGGCCTCCCAGGGCCTTTGCAATGACCTGCCCATTCAGCGTTGTTTCATTGACGAAGTCTCGGCTGGCGCTGACCAGAACATCGCCGGCACTGGTGATGCGCCCGTTATTAACCACATCGAGGCCATCCAGACGAATGATTTCATTGGCGTCCAGGGTGCCGTTGTCCTGATTATGCAGGGTGCCATCCGACACCATGTGCAACTGATTACTGGCGAAAAATGCGCCATTGTTGAGAAGGTCATCCCGGACCCCAACCGACAACTGTTCGCGCGACGATACGCCGCCACTGGCACGGTTGATGATCTGACCTGCGTCGAGCCAGAAATCCGAACCGCTGTGAATCGCACCACTGTTGTCCAATGTACCCTGGATGGTCATCAGCAGCCCTGCACCACCACTGGTTGCCGCTATGAGCGCGGCATTCTGGCTGGTCACGCTGACAGTCTCGGCACTCAGTTCAAGGTCCTGCAGGCTGGCCAGGCGCGCTTCGTCACTGAGCACAAGACTGCCGAGCGTGAGATCCATCTGGCTGGCCAGCCATTGACCAGCACCATCGATCAAAAGATCCGGAGCAGACTGAGCAGTGTCGCCGGCCACGGTCAAGAGTTGAAGGGACTGAAGGTTGCCGCTGACATGGACACGGCTGTCGGCACCGCTGGCGTCAATACTCATATTGCCACCGGACAATAACTCGCCCGAGCTGACTAACTGGTCCACTATGGAAATCTCAAGATCTCCCTGTGCCTGCACGATGCCGCTGTTAGTCATGTCCCCGACCCGCAACTGCGCCAGCGCCGCTGCACTGTTGGAAAGCACCAGGTTACCCTGGTTGTTCAGGCGATCGAGTTGCAACTGACTACCCTGCTGACCGAGGATCTGACCAGACGCGGTATTGGTCAAACTGCCTGCATCGACTTGTAACTGCTGGTCAGCCTGCACCTGACCACTGTTGTTGACGATGGCGTTGGTTTCAAGCTGCAGGTTGCCGGCTGAATACAGGTCACCACTGTTGCCAATGTACTCGTCCGCAGTGAGGCTCACGCTTGAGCCCGCCGCCATTAAACCTTGATTGTCGATACGCTGAGCCGCCACCTGTAAAGCGCCGGTTTCGCTGATCAACTGTTGGGCACTGCCATTACCGGTGCTCACCTCACCACTGGCGTTAAGGATCAGACTGTCGCGACTCAACACCGATGCATTCGCGAGTAAAAGGTTACCGGCACTGGCCTGAATGGCAAGGTCGCCGCCCGCATACAGGAAGGCGCCTTCATTGCCGACGGTCAGGCTGCCTGTGCTGGCGTCAATATCGGTGCCGCTACCCCATGTCACACCATCCAATTGGGCCTGCCCGCTGATGTTCAGGTCGACACCTGCTTTGGCAAAACGCCGATTATTGTCCGGGTCAGTGTCACTGGAAGCCTGATCACTCAGTTGGGTGGCGGTCAGGCTCAGGGTGTCGCCAGCCACCAGACTGCCGCCAAAACTGTTGATGCCTCCGGCGCTATTTAGGGTCAGTTGCTGTTGGGCGGTCAGTTGCGCGTTGTTCAGTTGGATGGCCTGATCGCTGCGATCGTTACTGTTCAGTCTCAGATTGGATGTGGCCGATACCGCCCCTACCATCTCAATCTGCCCGGCAGCAGTGATGACAAAGTCTCCCGCCGTGGCTGCTGCCTCGGCATGCATGCGAACGCCGACGCCGGCCTCGGTGGATTGGAGGAAGATACGGTTGGCGTACATGCCACCCAGGGCCGTGGCGTCAATAGCCAACGTCGAAGCGTCACTGTCGGCTGACTGAGCGGTGGCCTGATTGGAGGCGTAGTTCCAGCTATTACTGCCAGCGGTGATCCGCAATTCGCCGGCATTGATGGCTCCCTCCACCCGTATGCGTCGGGCCACCAGGTCAAAGTATTCCTGGTCGCTGGCATCGGCGCCGCGACTCCCAATAATGACCTGCCCTCGCTGCACATTAAAACCATTCAGCAGGCCGCCATCGATTCGCGGAATGCCCGTTGTCAGAGTCACGCGATCGGTATTGATAAAACCGCAACCGTTACAGGTTATGCCGTAGGGGTTGGCAACAATGACATTACTCCTGCCACCGAGTACTTCGGTGTACCCCAGCAATTGACTGGGGTTTGTGCTGACCACTTCGTTGAGGATGAAACGCGCTTCGCGATCGAGATTGGGATTGGCAAGTAGTCTGCCCGCCAATTTTGAATCGCGCTGCAGACGGCTGACATTGGCATTGTTAAGCACCAGACCCTGTTGGCCAACGTTGTAGTCCAGATAGCGGTTATGGGACAGTCCCTGCGCGTTGGCTCGGTCAATATTGACGACAGGCACGCCGTTCGGGGCGTTGTATGTTTGCGTGCTTCCACTACCCGGTGCGACCGTAACCGGGCCGCCCAGTGCTGCAAGCGGCAGCAGCAGGGCGCTGGCTGCCAGGCTGATCTTACCGGACTTGCGTCGTCCTCGGCTGAGTTCGCTGGCCGCGACCCAGGCCTGACGTTTTACGTTCCAGACCAGTCGGAAAACGTGATTGAGTGAGGCGCGACGCATAACAGACTCCCTGCCGTCAGAACGACAAAGTTAAATTGGCAAAGGTTTCAAAACCTTCGTCTTCAATTGTGTCCGGCACGGACAGGGGCTGAGTACCAAGAAGCTCCAGACTCAGGTGTTGAGCTGATAACGCCAGGCCGATACTGGCGCTGTATAGCCGCCCGCCGGAAACTTCACGGCGTGAAAGAATGCGACCCGTATCGAACGCCACGAAAGGACGCAGGAACATGCTGTAATTTCCCAAAGCGGCCTGCCGCAGATGGGAAAGTTCATTGCGCCAGAAATAACCGCGGTCACCGGACAAGGAACTGTCCCGGTAACCCCTCACGGTGTAGAGACTTCCGATGGAGAATTGCTCTGAACCGTAAAGGACATCCGGGCTGGTTTGTGCCTCTACCCGGCTGTTGTATCTGAAGGCCTGTCCACCGAGGTCGAAGGGTCTTAGCCAGCCCATCGATACCGTCCATTTATCGAATTCAGCCTGTGGTAACTGGCTTGGGCGGCCGGGCTCATCCTCCAGAGTGCCGAACCAGCCAAGACCACGCTGGTACCCTAACCGGGCACTGAACGCACCACTGGCCACCAAGCTGCTCCAGTTAATCCCCAACTCCAGAACGCTGAGCGCACGGCTACTGACATCCAGCAACTGGCCGGCAAAGAAGTTCTCAGAATCCTTGTAAATCAGATTGGCGCTGACACCCAAACGACTTTGAGCATCCCGCATCAACACTCGGTCAGCACCCAGGATCATATTCTCCTGGGTGCCATCAGCGATTAATTCCCCTCCGGGTAAATCCAGAGGTGTGGCGTAACGGGAGCTGGAATAACTGGCATTGAAGGTGTTGTACCCATAGGGCAGGCTGTAAAAAACTGAGCGACTCTCTGAGCCGCGCCGACTGAAGTCTTCGCCCAGGGTGCGGCGAAAAACCAGGGTCAGGCTGTCGTTCAGGCTGAGCGGATTGTCCAGGCTGAGGTTGGCACCACCCTGATTGCGACCGGTACTGGTGCTGCCGTAGTTATCGAGGGTTGCATTGATCCTCCAGCGCCGGCCGGGCTGATTGCGGATAATCACGTCACTGGCACCAGGCTCGCTACCGGGGCGAAGGTCAATTACGGCATTATTCGAAATCAGCCGGTTAATCTGATCCAGCCCCTGTTCGAAGTCCCGCAGATTAAATGGTCGGCCGACCAGACCAGGGAAGGCCGTTTGCAGATTAATACTGTCCTGTCCGCCGTCGTCTAGCATGATGCTGTCGACTTTTCCTTCCAGAACCAGCACTTCAAGCACGCCCGAGGCCAGATCCTGGGCTTGAATATAGACCCGTGCGGTAACCAATCCACGGCGGATATAGGCACCGGTTACCTCACTGAGTAATCGCTCGATATCGGAAACCGTGAGGCACTCACCAAGGTATGGCTGGCGCAAGGCATCGAGCTCGGCTTGGGAAAGCAGGCTGACGCCGGTAAAATCGATTTGGGAAATGACACGACAAGGTTGGTCAGAATCGGACTCGGGTGCCTGTTGCGGAATAATCTCAAGGCCTAGAGGGGGGGAACGCTGATCGGCAGCACGCCGGTCTTGTTCTATTCTTTCCTGAAGATCTCGCTGTATCCGTTCGGCTTCTCGCTCAGCATCGGCAGCAACGTTGGCCGAGGCGTAACTCTGAAGGGCCAGTACAACAACAGCCAAAAGGCTGCGCCTGACGCAATCCCAATCCATTTGGTTGATCTCAAAATCGCTTGGACACCATAGTCAAACGAAGTTTTGATAATTAATGGTAGTTAACCAATTGTCAACCGAAACATTATGAATTAAATGTGACACCCCGGCGTTCATAAATCGGCGCCCTAGAGGGAAAAAACCCCCGCCGAAAGGGCGAGGGTTTTTTTTCAACAACCAATAGCACCGGTCAATGCTCGCCCGCCGGGCGCCCGACATCGGGCTGGCGTCCATCGTCCGCGCGGGTTTCCGGAGCCGACTCCGGCTCCTCCACCCGGGCACCGGTCGTCGGGCCACTATCACCCCAGTTCTTGGGCGGGCGCGGTTCCTTTCCGGCCATGATGTCATCGATCTGATGGCGATCAATGGTTTCGTACTTCATCAGTGCCTCGGCCATAAGGTCCAGCTTATCCCGGTTCTCGACCAGGATCTGCCTGGCTTTGGCATAGCACTCATCAATGATATTGCGGATCTCTTCATCAATGCGCTGCGCTGTCTCTGGTGAGTGGTGAGAGTGCGACTGGCCAGCGGAACGGCCCAGAAACGGCTCTTCACTGTCGGTATCGTACTGCAGCGGACCCAGCTTTTCTGAAAGCCCCCACTTGGTGACCATGTTACGGGCCAGATTGGTGGCGCGTTCAATGTCGTTGGAGGCACCCGTGGTGACACCGTCAAAACCAAGAGTGAGCTCTTCGGCGATACGACCGCCGAACAGACTGCAGATGGAACTGATCAGGTAGCGCTTGGAGTGACTGTACTTGTCCTCCTCCGGGAGGAACATGGTCACACCCAAGGCACGGCCACGAGGAATGATACTGACCTTGTAGACTGGATCATGCTCAGGCATCAACCGACCCACAATCGCGTGACCGGACTCGTGGTACGCGGTGTTCAGCTTTTCTTTCTCGTTCATCACCATGGACTTGCGCTCGGCGCCCATCATGATCTTGTCTTTTGCAAGCTCCAGCTCTTCCATGGACACCAGGCGCTGGTTACGACGTGCTGCGAACAGCGCCGCCTCGTTCACCAGGTTAGCCAGATCGGCGCCAGAGAAACCGGGAGTACCACGGGCGATCACCCCCGGCTCAATACCATCAGCCAGCGGCACCTTTTTCATGTGCACTTTCAGGATCTGCTCACGCCCGATGATGTCCGGCAGGCTGACCACGACCTGACGGTCAAAACGGCCAGGGCGCAACAGCGCCGGGTCCAGAACGTCAGGGCGGTTGGTGGCCGCAATGACGATGACACCTTCATTGCCCTCGAAGCCATCCATCTCGACCAGCAACTGGTTCAGGGTCTGTTCACGCTCATCGTGACCGCCGCCCATGCCAGCGCCGCGGTGGCGACCGACGGCGTCGATCTCATCGATAAAGATAATGCAGGGGCTCTGTTTCTTGGCCTGCTCGAACATGTCACGCACACGGGAAGCGCCGACACCTACGAACATCTCAACAAAGTCGGAACCGGAAATCGAGAAGAACGGCACCTTCGCCTCGCCCGCAATGGCCTTGGCCAGAAGGGTTTTACCGGTACCGGGGGGGCCCACCATCAGCACACCACGGGGAATGCGGCCGCCCAGCCGCTGGAACTTGCTGGGATCCCGCAGGAAATCCACCAGCTCCTTCACATCTTCTTTGGCTTCATCCACACCCGCCACGTCAGCAAACGTGGTTTTGATCTGATCCTCACTCATCAGGCGGGCCTTGCTCTTGCCGAACGACATGGGCCCCTTGCCGGCACCACCGCCCTGCATCTGCCGCATAAAGAACACGAACAAGGCGATAATGATCAGAATCGGGAAGGCAGCGACCAACAGCTGCGTCCACAGGCTCTGGCGCTCCGGCTCTTTGCCGACGACCACGACATCATTGGCCAGAAGATCGTCCATCAGTTTGTCATCGGCCACTTGGGGCCGGATGGTCTGGAACTGGGAGCCATCGTCCCGGACACCCTGAACCTGCAGTCCATCAATGGTCACCTGCCGGACCTCGCCCTGCTGAACCATTTCAACAAACTGGGAATAGTTTACTTGTTGCCCCGTGGTGGTCGGAGAAAAGTTCTGAAACACCATCAGGAGCACTGCGGCTATGATTAGCCAGAGAACCAGATTTTTTGCCATATCGTTCAAGGATCATCACCTGTGAATTGAAGGGCGGACCTGTCACGGAACCCCCTTTTCTGACACCTTACACCAATTGTACGCCTGTCCACCAGAAACGGCCCATCCGTATCGGCCACAGGGCATGCGCCGGGGTGACAGCCCGGCGGGTTACAGCTGCCTTGATGTCCTATCTTGGGGGCGCCCGCCAAATTACAATGCCCTTGACGCCTTTTGAGCCCCCGGTCGACACCGCCCGCGAGCTGGGCCCGGCACGTGCTGAGCTTTTGACCTCGGGTGGCAAAATTTGTTCCAACGCACCGACAACGCCCGCCTGATACGTGATAACGAACATTCTTGCCGCACTGCGATCTGTTACAATATAGCGATTATACGTTTACGGTGGCGCTTGCGCCGCTGACCTTTTGTTAATGGCACCAATAAAGAGATTGCATCATGAGCCTTTCACCGGAACAGCGCCGGGAATTCCGCGCCATCGCCCATAACCTCAAGCCGGTCATCATTGTTGGTGACAAAGGCCTTTCGGAGGGACTCCGGGACGAGCTGGAGCGCGCCCTGAATGATCACGAGCTGATCAAGATCAAGGTCGCCAGCCAGGACCGAGAGGCCCGCCAGGAAGCAATCAATGCGCTGTGCGAGAGTTCCGGCGCGGAGCTGGTGCAGACCATCGGCAAGATCGCAGTGATCCTCAGGCGGGCCAGCAAGCCCAACCCGAAGCTCTCGAATCTCCTCCGGCACAAGCACTAACAGCGCATTCGCGCTGGCCCGGACCATGTAAGGTTTTCGCTCTGGAAAGTCGATACCTGTTTATTTTCTATTTACAACATATTTAAGTTCCTTTTCGATCAATTACGATGTATAAACTACCTACTTCTCCGCTGAGTGAGCTATTCGGCGCGATTGATTAGAGGCAGCAGGGATCACATCGGATGAAATGCAGTTCAGGCAAAGGAATGCTGACTGTCGTACTGGCACTGGTACTGTCAGCCTGTTTAGATACCCACGATTCAACCCCATTACCAACACCTTCGGACCCCGGGCCCGAATCCAGGCCCGAACTGTCGTCGACCCCAGTCCCGGACCCGGAGCCATCCAGCAAAACTCCTGTGGAACGCTGGCAGGGACTTCGTGTCAGCGGTCCTGACCTGGTGGCGGAAAATGGCGAGGTGGTGCAGCTTCGGGGCATCAGTTCCCACGGCCTGCAATGGTTTGGCAGGTTCATGAACGAAGATACACTGCGCTGGCTCAGGGACGACTGGCAAGCCAATCTGGTGCGCGCGGCCATGTACACTGCGCATGGCGGGTACATCGATGATCCGAAGGTGAAGGACAAGGTCATCGCGGTCGTGGATGCAGCCATCTCGCTGGGGATCTACGTTATCATTGACTGGCACATCCTTTCTGATGGAGACCCCAATCTCCACAAGGATAGCGCTATTGCCTTCTTCCGCGAGATGGCCACGCGGTACGGTGATCACCCAAACGTCATTTACGAAATTGCGAACGAACCCAACGGCGACATCACCTGGGGAGACGACATCCGCCCCTATGCTGTGGAGGTGATTTCCGAAATTCGATCCATTGACCCGGACAACATCATAATTGTCGGCACCAACACCTGGAGCACGGGCATCCATACCGCCGCCTATTATCCGCTCTCCGACCCCAACGTTGTTTATGCGCTGCATTTTTATGCCGGTAGCCATGGCCAATGGCTGCGTGACCGTATCGATAACGTACGGGCACTGAACGTGCCGGTCTTTGTGAGCGAATGGGGGGTGTCAGAGGCTTCGGGTAGCGGCGGCGTTCATGAGGAGCAAACGCGCACCTGGATCAGCTACCTCAACGAGCGACGCATCAGTTGGGTCAACTGGAACCTGTCTGACAAACGGGAGTCTTCCGCCGCACTCATGCCCGGAGCCTCCGAACATGGCTCCTGGACTACCGAGGAGCTGAGTCCTTCGGGGCAGCTGGTACGCGAGCTTATGCGAAGCCAGTAGCCGAAGCCCGGGCACGTGAGAGCCCACTGAAAAGCGCATCGCCGGTGCCAGCGTGCCGGCAAAGGAAAACCGGTTATGACGGCGTTTCTGATCATTGGGCCAATTGCCTTTTACACCGGGCTGATTGCTGCGGTTGTCTACGGTGTGAGATACCGACCTTCGCGCCGGCCCGGGCAGAGGGTTTCGCTCCTGAGGTATGTGCTGATAACTCTTACGCTGGGACTGCTGGCGTTTCTTGTCGGGGCGCTGGCAGGGTCAGCGATATTCTGTGCAGCCACTGCCGAGCCGGGCAGCCTGTGCGGCCTGGGAGGCTGGCTCGGGCTCGGGCCGCTCTGTTCCGGGCTGGCGATGCTGGTGTATGCGCGCAAGTGGTCCCGGCGGGCTCCACCTGCGCGCTAGAAAGACCTTCCGTCTCCCTCCTTGCGCTCAAACGTATTCGACTTCCTCGATCTCATATTCCACGGTTCCCGAAGGCACCCGGATCGCAACCACATCGCCCTCGCTCTTGCCCACCAGGGCGCGAGCGATGGGCGAGGAAATGGACAGCTTGCCGGCCTTGATGTCGGCCTCGTCCTCGCCCACGATCTGGTAGATCACCTGCTCGTCGGTGTCCATGTTCAGCAGATGCACGGTGGTGCCGAAGATCACCTTGCCGGTGTTCTCCATGGTGGTGACATCGATGACCTGGGCCGCGGAAAGCTTGCCCTCGATTTCCTGGATTCGGCCTTCGATGAAGCTTTGCTGCTCCCGGGCCGCATGGTATTCCGCATTTTCCTTCAGGTCGCCGTGCTCACGGGCTTCGGCAATGGCTGCAATCACCCGCGGACGATCCTCGGATTTCAGCTTTTTCAGCTCTTCGCGCAGACTTGCTTCGCCTGCTTTGGTCATTGGAACTCTGTCAGCCATGTCTTACTTTCCTGAATGTAGATCCTGGAGGCGACGAACGGTGCGCTCCGGGCCGAATTTGATGGCCCGGCAGAAAGCTTCGCCACCTGCCAGTGTGGTTGTGTAGGTTACCTTGGTCTGCAAAGCGGACTGGCGAATCTGTGCCGAGTCGGAAATGGCTTTGCGTCCCTCCGTGGTGTTGATGATCAGCTGTACCTGACCGTTCTTGATGGCATCGACAATGTGCGGGCGGCCTTCACGGACCTTGTTCACCCGCTCAGCGAACACGCCCTCGGCTTCCAGCGCTTTGGCCGTGCCGGTGGTGGCGATGATTTTGAAGCCCGCTTCGACCAGATCCCGGGCGACTTTCGCCGCGCCCGGCTTGTCCACATCCCGCACCGACATGAACGCGGTGCCTTTGGCCGGCAGGCGCTCGCCCACCGCCAGCGCGGCCTTGGCGAAGGCTTCATCGAAGCTGTCGCCCAGCCCCATCACTTCA
>DASSWD010000307.1:0-5468 GCA_035705335.1 Marinobacter sp.
GGCCAGTTCAACATCGCCAAGCGCATTCCAGGCAAAGAAGAGTTTTACGAAACCCTGCGCTACTTCCGCGTGATGCTTGAAAAGCACGGGGTGGAGGTGCAGCTGAATACCCGTGTCAGTGCCGATGACCTCAAAGCCGGCGGCTTTGACGAGGTGGTGCTGGCCACCGGTGTTGAGCCACGGTTGCCGGCCATCGACGGCATTGAGCACCCCAAGGTGATTGGCTATCTGGACGCCATCCTTGAGCGCAAGCCCGTCGGCCAGAAAGTGGCAGTGATCGGTGCCGGCGGTATCGGGTTCGATGTATCCGAGTTCATTGTGCACAAGGGCGAATCACCGTCGCTGAACGTCAAACACTTTATGGAAGAGTGGGGCGTGGACCTGTCGGTGGCTCACCGGGGCGGTATTGAAGGGGTAACCCCACAGATCCCGGAACCGGCCCGCGAGGTCTACCTGCTTCAGCGCAAAGCCTCGAAAGTGGGCAAGAACCTGGGCAAGACCACCGGCTGGATTCACCGTACCTCGCTCAAGCACCGCAACGTGCAGATGGTGCCGGGCGTGACCTATCGCAGGATTGATGACGAAGGCCTGCACATCACCGTGACGCCAAAGGGTGCCGACGCCGGTGTGGACAAGGTGTTGCCGGTGGACACCATCATCATCTGTGCCGGCCAGGAACCGTTACGGGAGCTGCAGGCCGGCTTGGAAGCGGCAGGCCTGCCGGTGCATCTGATCGGTGGCGCGGACGTCGCCGCCGAGCTCGATGCCAAGCGGGCCATCGATCAGGGCAGCCGGCTGGCGGCGGAAATCTGATCACAAAACGTTGCAGTTTTTCTCTGTGCTTCGAAGGGTGTGTGGCTAGACTATGCTGTCATAACAACCTCTTAACACGGAGACAGTAAATGGCGAAGGCCGGACAGGCCGCCGAGGGCTACTCGGCGGTCTATTTCATGGAAGGCAGCCAGGTGGCCAGGCAGATGCGACTGTCGGAGTTTGGCGCTTTTCTGGATGGGTACGTGGGTTTGTCAGACCTTGCCGAAACCGACGTGCGCGCGGTTCTGGTGAACCTGAACCCGGACCTGACCGTGTCTTCGCTGGTGTTCTTCCGCATCTGGTTTGACGACGAAGGCCGCGCCGACAGCCACTGGAACCTGCCCATAGAAGCGCTGGCCGTCCAGGGTGCTAAAGGCCCGAACATGGGGGGCGGCCCCATTCGCCTGGTGTGCCGCAGCCAGTGCCCGGACCCCGCCGTCGCTGATGACTTGTGGGACCCGGACATGACTCCGGGCAACAACCACTTTCAGTCCATCAAGAAAGCGGTTGACGCCAACGCCCTGCATTTCAGAAAGGTTGATCCGGAAGACGAAAACATTCCTACGCTCACGCCTGCATCGGCCCAGCCAGAACCCGGCAGCGAGCAGGACCGTGCCCGCCTGGCCCAGGTGCTCCGGGAACAACGGCTTCGGATCAAGACGCTGCAAAGCGTACATCGGGATTCCCTGTCTGATCTGCAGCGGGAGCATCGCCTGGAAATGCAGGCCCTGCGGGCCGAGTTGACCGAGCTCGAGCAAAAACACGAGCGCCTGCGGTTGGGCAATGAACAGCTCAAGCAGCGGCTGTCGCTGCGCAACGAGCAGTACCTGCAGATGCAGGAGAAAATGGCCGACGTGCCGGAGCCCTTGGTGCGGCAAGAGGCCAACAGCAACGCCGAGACGGTGCTGCTCAGGGAGCAGCTGGAACGCAAGCAGCGCGAACTGGAAATGCGTGACGATAAAATCGTGGCGCTGGAGCAGGAAAACCATGAGCTTCGGCATCAGGCCCCGCCAGAAGACTCGCTGATGGAACAGCTTCGGGAACAATCGGTGTTCCTGGTGGCCTACCACGCCGGCGTTGGGCATATAACCCTCCCATTCGATGATATCGACACCTATTTCCGCAACCCGCTGGCTTACGCCGCCGAGCGCTGCGGCATGAATGAACCGGCCTACACAGACTGGCTGGCCCATTACGAGCATCCGGTTTGCCGCCATATTGCTGACGACGGCACCGCCTGTTCCGAGCCCCTGATGCGGGTGACCCAGCCGGCGGAATTTGAACCCGGCGTACACGACCGCTGCGAAAAACATCAGGCCTGAGTCCCGAACCTTTTCAGTATCGGGCCGAGATTCGTTAGACTGTGAAGCTGACGTACCGGAGCCGGGCCATCGCTGCCTGCCCTTCAGACCACAGGACACTTCATGGATCAGTTCAGGAATATCGGCATCATCGGGCGCATGGGTAGCGTCAAAGTGGTGGAGTCGCTGCGCCAGCTCAAACAATACCTGACCGTCAATCACTACCAGGTGATCGTCGAAGAGGATACCGCCACCATGATCCCGGGCCACGGCCTGCAGGTGGCCAGCAAGAAGCTGCTGGGTGAAATCTGTGATCTGGTGATCGTGGTCGGGGGCGACGGCAGCCTGCTGGGTGCCGCCCGGGAACTGGCAAAATCCAAAATTCCGCTTCTGGGCGTTAACCGGGGCCGTCTCGGCTTCCTGACGGACATTTCCCCGTCTGACCTTGAAGAACGCCTGGGCAAGGTGCTCGAAGGTGACTATATCGAAGAACACCGGTTCCTGCTGGATGGCCACGTTGAGCGTAACGGCCAGCCCCTGGGCTTCGGTTCGGCACTTAACGATGTGGTACTGCACCCGGGCAAATCCACCCGGATGATCGGCTTTGACCTGTTCATCGATGGCCATTTCGTTTACAGCCAGCGTTCGGACGGCCTGATTGTGGCGACCCCCACCGGTTCAACTGCCTACTCATTGTCGGCCGGTGGCCCGATCATGCACCCCAAGCTGGATGCGGTGGTGCTGGTGCCGATGTTCCCCCACACCCTGAGCAGCCGGCCGATCGTGGTGGACGGCAAAAGTGAGATCAAGCTGGTAATCGGCGAGACCAACGAAACCTACCCGCAGGTGAGTTTCGACGGCCAGATGAACATCTCCTGCGCGCCGGGCGACATCATCCGCATCACCAAAAAGCCCTTCAAGGTCCGTCTGATTCACCCGACCGATCACAATTTCTACGCCACCTGCCGCGACAAACTCGGCTGGGCCAGCGAAATTGCGGCGAGTTGAGCATGGCGGCTAACAGGACAACCGCCCGGCGCGGTTACGACATTATTGGCGACATTCACGGCTGCGCGCGCACTCTAGAACGCCTGTTGGACCAGATGGGTTACCGCAAGCTGAATGGTGTGTATCAGCATCCCCGGCGACAGGCCATCTTCATCGGCGATATCATCGATCGTGGCCCCCGCATCCGGGAATCTCTGCACCTGGTGCGCGACATGGTGGAGCACGGCGCCGCCCGGATCGTCATGGGCAACCACGAATACAACGCGCTGGGCTATTGCACTCGCGCCCGGGCAGGCAGTGGCAAAACTTTTTTGCGGGAACACACGGCCCGGCACAACCGGCTGATTCGGGAAACCCTGGAGCAGTTTGACCACTACCCGCAAGAATGGAACGAGTTTCTGGAGTGGTTCTACACCATCCCATTGTTTATTGATGAAGACGATTTCCGCGTGGTGCATGCCTGCTGGGATCAGACTCTGATCGACCAGTTCCTTGAGCACCAGGGCGGCGCCTGCATTGATGAGGACTTCCTGCACGCGTCGGCGGCGATAGAGTCCTTTGCCGGGCAGGTGATGGATACCCTGCTCAGGGGGACCGACTTGCGCCTCCCGGACGGCATGACCATCACCGGCAAAGACGGTTACGTTCGCCAGTTCTTCCGCACCAAATTCTGGGCCGACGACCCGCAAACCTACGCCGACGTCGTGTTCCAGCCAGACCCCTTGCCCCGGGATGTGGCGAGCCGGGTACTGTTGGAATCCGAGCGCAAACAGCTGATTACTTACCCACTGGACGCGCAGCCGGTTTTTGTTGGTCATTACTGGATGGAAGGGCCGCCGGCGCCGCTGAAACCCAATGTGGCCTGTATTGACTACAGCGCGGTGAAATACGGCAAACTGGTGGCCTATCGCTTCGACGGCGAGCGGGCACTTTCCCGGGACAAGTTTGTCTGGGTGGATGTGGAGCGCCCGGAAGCGGCGGATTATCCCACCAGTGAAGACAGCGTGGCGCGCTGATCAACCTTGAGGTAACTGTGGACAACCCGACTTCGTCTCCCATTACGCCCAGCGGCCGCTGGCAACCCGCCCCAAGGCACGCGCCGATGGTCGCGGCGACCATTGCCATTGCGGTGGTGATGGTCTGGTGGACCGGCATGGGGCAGAACCCGACCGCGGCGTCCATGATGGTGGTTGACCCCCGGGCGTTTGGCTGGCAAACCTTCGCTACTCTGGCCGGCCGGCTTGAGGCGTTGGCGATCACGCTGGCGGACGGTCAGGTGTGGCGTCTGATCACGCCGGATTTCCTGCATTTCAGCTGGACTCATATTATTTTTAACTGCGTGATGCTGTGGTTCCTCGGTAGTCAGATCGAGTGGATTGATGGCCGAGTCCGGTTGTTGGTGCTGTTTCTGGTGACCAGCCTGCTGTCTAACGGTTTGCAGTATGCTGTGTCCGGCCCTCTGTTCGGCGGCTTGTCCGGCGTGGTTTATGGCATTCTCGGGTATTGCTGGTTAAGCCAGCAACGCCGGCCCCGGTTTCAGTTTCCTCCAGCTCTGGTGACCTTCGCCCTGGTGTGGATGGTGATCGGATTTACTCCGCTTCCCGAATGGGTAGGACTGGGGCGCATGGCCAACGAGGCGCACCTGGGCGGTTTTGTGGCGGGTTTGCTGTTGGCGCTGTTGATGCCGGCGCGCCGACGGGGCTGACATCAGGCTTTATGAAGTGTTCAGGCATAAAAAAGCCCCGCCAAATGGCGGGGCGTAAAAGAGCTTGTCAGCTCCTGATGAGAGAGACCAAATGATACGACCGTCGTCATTTGGTGAGTTAACGATAATCGTTATCATTATTAATTGTCAAACGGATTTGCCGGTTTTTTGTGAACATTTATTCAGGAGGCGGGGATGACCTACGACGAACTGATTGAACGGCTGGATCCGCAGGTGTATCGGAACCTGAAACAGTCACTGGAGCTGGGCAAATGGCCGGATGGCCGCAAGCTCACCAAAGAGCAGCGGGAAATCAGCCTTGAGGCCGTCATTTTTTATGAAAACAAGCACAATGTGCCGGAGCAGGAGCGAGTGGGATATCTCGACCGTGGCGAGAAAGCCGGCACGGCCTGCGACCCCTCGGTGAACTTCGGCAAGGGGAAGAACAACGACGCCGACCCGGACCAGTTTGTTGAGGTAAAGGCGTGACCGACACCATCGATGTCACCGGCCGCCTGCGCAAGATGCCGGCCGAGGCGGCCAGTCCGGTGCGTTACACCCTGAACGTGGGCGACACCCCTGTGCCGATGAACGAACTGATCGGCAGGCGGGTGCGGCTTGATTTTGACGGTGTGATTCGC
>DASSWD010000308.1:0-14387 GCA_035705335.1 Marinobacter sp.
TTACTTGCTGCTGACGAACTCCGGATAGGCTTCCATACCACATTCGGACAGATCCACGCCTTCGTACTCTTCCTCTTCGCTGACACGGATCCCGATGACCGCTTTGAGGATGCCCCAGACAATCAGGCTGGCCACGAACACCCAGATGAAGATGGTCAGGGCGCCGATGATCTGGCCGCTGAAGGTAGCGTCCGGGTTGGTGACCGGCACCAGCAGCAGGCCGAGCAGACCGCAGGTACCGTGGGCAGAGAGGGCACCGACCGGATCATCAATCCGCAGCTTGTCCAGGGCCACGATGCTCAGCACCACCAGGATGCCGCCCAGGGCGCCCCAGACAACGGCATTCAGTGCAGTCGGGGTGGAGGGCTCAGCGGTGATCACCACCAGGCCCGCGATCGCGCCGTTCAACAGCATGGTCAGGTCGGCCTTGCCAAACATCAGGCGAGCGGTGATCAGGGCGGCGATACCACCACCGGCAGCGGCTGCGTTGGTATTCAGGAACACCATGGCCACGGCGTTGGCGCTGGCAATATCACCCAGTTTCAGAACCGAACCGCCGTTGAAACCGAACCAGCCCATCCAAAGGATGAAGGTGCCCAGTGCAGCCAGCGGCATGTTGGCACCCGGGAAGGCGCGAATCTCGCCGTTGGGGCCATACTTGCCTTTACGGGCCCCCAGCAGCAGAACGCCAGCCAGGGCGGCGGCCGCACCGGCCATGTGAACGATGCCAGAGCCGGCGAAGTCAACAAAGCCCAGGTCGCCCAGGTTGTACATGCCGAATACATCGTTGCCGCCCCAGGTCCAGGAGCCTTCCATTGGGTAGATGAAGCCGGTCATGACCACTGCGAATACCAGGAAGGCCCAGAGCTTCATACGCTCAGCAACCGCACCGGAAACGATGGACATACAGGTTGCCACGAAGACGACCTGGAAGAAGAAGTCAGAAGCGCCTGAGTAGATGGAGCCGCCAGTGAAGCCGTCTTCGCGGCTGGCGAAATCGCCCAACACACCGTCCACGTCCACATCGGCAATGCCGGACAGGAAGATATTGCCGCCGTACATGATCGCGTAGCCGCAGATCAGGTACATGGTGCAGGCCACGGCGTAAAGCGCGACGTTCTTGGTCAGGATTTCGGTGGTGTTCTTGGCGCGCACCAGGCCGGACTCGAGCATGGCGAAGCCGGCAGCCATCCACATAACTAATGCGCCGCACACAAGAAAATAAAAAGTATCTATAGCGTACTGCAGGTGAAAGACGTTGCTTTCCATAAGTAAGCCCTCCGCACAAGGCTTGTCAGGTTTGGAATTTTTTGCGTTGGCTGGTCAGGAACCTGGCCGGGTGGTCAGACGGCTTCTTCGCCGGTCTCACCGGTCCGGATCCGGATAGCCTGCTCCAGTTCGGTCACGAAAATTTTGCCGTCGCCGATCTTGCCGGTGTTGGCTGCCTTGGTAATGGCCTCAATAACCTGGTCGAGGAGGTTGTCGCCGATCGCTATTTCCACTTTCACCTTGGGCAGGAAGTCCACCACGTATTCCGCGCCACGGTAGAGTTCTGTGTGGCCCTTTTGCCGACCGAAGCCTTTGACTTCAGTGACGGTCACGCCTTGCACGCCTATCTCGGATAGTGCCTCACGGACATCATCCAATTTGAAAGGCTTGATGATTGCTGTCACAAGTTTCATTGCTTTCTCCTTGGTAAAGCTGTCCCAACTGAAGGCCCGTCGGCCGGTTGTTGAGTTCGGGATGCTGCCGCCTCGCACATCAATTGTGCGGATTGGGGTACGAAGGCTTTAGCATCGGGTGTGCCAACGCAAAAAATGTCTTTTATAACAAACTGTTAATTATTTTCTGTCCCGCGATGGCGCAGCATGGCGCACCAAAACGGGGCGGCCAGGGGGTTGCTGTTTCAAAATGGCGCAACCCGGCCTGGACGGCGGCCATTATAATGCCGACCGGGTACAGTATGGCAGGGGGGCAGGTGTGATACACTCCCGGCATCGCCATTTACCGCTGGAACCCCGGGTTTACCGGCCCGGATTGCACAACGAGGTAGCTATGAAAGGCCCACAGGATTTCTTCAGCCAGTTGCAGGGTCAGTTCGGCCAGTTCGTTCCCGACATGGCCCGCGCCGCCCGGGACGATTTCGAAGCACAGGCCCGCGCCACCGTCATGGCGGTGCTGTCCCGTCTGGAACTGGTCACCCGGGAAGAGTTTGACGCCCAGCAGGCGGTGTTGCTCCGAACCCGTGAAAAAGTTGAGGCACTGGAGAAACGCGTCGCCGAGCTGGAGCAGAAGCTCGGGAGCTGATTTCCCCCGCTGAATGTGTATTACTGTGCCCGTTTATGGAATGAGCGGGCCGGGGCCGGCACCCTGGGTGCCCGGCTCAACCACCAAGGAAGGGTATTATGCTGTCCATCGTCCACTCCCGCGCCAGTGTAGGTGTCTCCGCCCCCGCCGTTACCGTTGAAGTGCATCTGTCTGGCGGACTGCCGGCGCTGTCGATTGTCGGCCTGCCCGAAACCGGTGTCCGCGAAAGCAAAGACCGGGTTCGTAGTGCCCTGTTGAACGCCGGCTTCGAATTCCCGGCCCGCCGTATCACCATCAATCTTGCTCCGGCCGACCTGCCAAAAGAAGGCGGTCGCTTCGACCTGCCTATTGCACTCGGCATTCTCGCTGCTTCAGGCCAGATTCCTCCGGAAAGCCTGGAGAATCTGGAGTGCATGGGTGAGCTGTCTCTGGATGGCGCCCTGCGCCCTCTGCGTGGTGTGCTGCCGGCGGTGCTGGCGGCCCGCGCCGATGGCCGTTCGCTCCTGCTGCCCCAGGCCAATGCCGACGAAGCGGCGCTGGCCAGTCAGGGCGATGTGCTGACCGCCAGCCATTTGTTGACGGTGTGTGAGCATCTGGCCGGCCGTGCAACCCTGGTGCCCCTCGCCCGGGCGGGAGATGCCTCGGCCGGTCTCGCGCCGGATGCGCCAGACCTGGTGGATGTACGGGGCCAGCCGGTGCCCCGTCGGGCGTTGGAAGTGGCCGCGGCGGGTGGACATAACCTTCTGTTTTTCGGGCCGCCGGGGACCGGCAAGAGCATGCTGGCCAGTCGGTTACCTGGCATTCTGCCAGCGCTGGACGATGCCGCTGCCATGGAGGTAGCCAGCGTGCACTCGGTGGCGGGCCTGCCTCTTCGCCCCGGCGGTTGGCGCCAGCCGCCGTTTCGGGCGCCGCACCACACTGCTTCGGCGGTGGCACTGGTGGGCGGCGGCAGCAGTCCGCGGCCGGGCGAAATCTCCCTGGCACATCGCGGGGTGCTGTTTCTCGATGAATTACCGGAATTCGAACGGCGGGTGCTGGAAGTGCTACGCGAACCCATGGAAACCGGCGAAATTGCCATCAGTCGGGCCGCCCGGCAAGTGGTGTTCCCGGCCCGGTTTCAGGTAATCGCCGCTATGAACCCGTGCCCCTGCGGTTACAGCGGGCACCCGTCGATCGAGTGCCAGTGTACGCCCCCGCAGGTGATGCGCTACCGGTCGAAGATTTCCGGCCCCCTGCTGGACCGGTTTGATCTGCATGTGGAGGTTCCAGTGCAAGGCGGCGATGTCCTGCTGGGCAGTGGCGAGCCGGGTGAGCCCAGTCATCAGGTCAAAGCCCGTGTCGACCGGGCTCGCGCGCTTCAACAACAGCGTGGCGCGTTGAACGCGTCTTTATCTGGCCGCTTATTGAACGAGGCCTGCCGGCTGGATTCACCGGGCGAGCAACTGTTGTCACGGGCCATGGAGCGGCTGGGGCTCTCGGCCCGGGCGCTGCACCGGATCCTCCGGGTGGCCCGAACCCTGGCGGACCTGGAAGGTTCGAACGCGCTGCAGCGAAGCCACCTGACGGAGGCGCTGGGCTACCGGCAACTGGATCGCCAGCAGGGTGCAGGCAGCACGGTGTCAGTCTGAGCCGGCAGACTCTGGTAAACTGACGGTTATTGTTTCGTATCAGACCATTGATCCACAGCGCCGCGGGCGCGGTTAAGGGTGACAGATGACCGACCAGAACGACTCGCCAGATCAGGCAAATAACAACTCGGTGACCACCCGCCGTGGCGTGCGCAGTTTTGTGCTACGCCAGGGCCGGATGACCGAGGGCCAGAAGAAGGCCTACGAGCGCATGTGGCCCGAATACGGGCTGACCCGGGACGCCGGCATGATCGACCCGCGAGAGGTGTTTGGCCGGGACAACATGCTGAATCTGGAGATTGGATTTGGTATGGGCAAGTCCCTGGCGGAAATGGCCGGGGCCGCCCCGGAACAGGACTTCATTGGGGTCGAGGTACATCTGCCGGGTGTGGGCGCTCTGCTCAAAGAAGTGGATGAACACAAACT
The DNA here is from genome assembly GCA_035705335.1 of Marinobacter sp. GTDB lineage: Bacteria > Pseudomonadota > Gammaproteobacteria > Pseudomonadales > Oleiphilaceae > Marinobacter. The sequence goes on from DASSWD010000308.1 coordinate 4,362, forward strand.
GGAGAACGTGCGGGTTTACAACATCGACGCCAACGATGTCATCGACCTGTGCCTGCCAGACGCCTGTCTGGACCGGGTGATGGTGTTTTTCCCGGACCCCTGGCACAAGAAAAAGCACCAGAAACGCCGGTTGATCCAGCCGGAATTTGTGCAGCGCATCCGCCACAAGTTGCGGGTGGGTGGAGTTCTGCACCTGGCAACCGACTGGGAGAATTACGCCGAGCACATGCTGGAGGTCATGAACGATGCCGAAGGCTTCGCCAACTGCCAGCCGGAGGGCGGCTATTCGCCACGCCCGGACGACCGTCCGATCACCAAGTTCGAGAAACGGGGCGAGAAGCTCGGGCACGGGGTCTGGGACCTGCTGTTTTACCGCACCAACTGAGTGCCGGGTACTTTCAAAGGGAACGAACGGCTATCAGGACGTCGGTGTCAAAGGATGCCGGCGGGCGGCACGGATAACCACCAGCCCTGCAACCCCCAGCATCAGGCCGGTGAACTTGATCAGAGCCAGCGCGGTGGCGGTCAGCGACAGGGTGCTGGTCGCCGGGTCCAGGTTGTTCATCAGTACGATATTCTCGGCAATGTCACTGGCGCCGGCAACAACAAACAGGGTGCGTACCCAGCGAGCCACCTTGCGCTCCCGGATGCCTGGCCGGTCCCGTGTTAAATGTCGTGTCAGCTGCAGTAACGCAGCCACGTAGGCCAGAATGAACAGAAAGTCGATCCACAGGGACATTTCAGCCAGCGCCAGACTGCCGTTGCGCCAGCTCTGGAGGATGGCGTTGGCCTGAACCACATCTCCGGCGAACTGAAAACTCATCATGCCCTGGGGCGCTGCGGTGGTTTTCAGCGGTTCGTTCATGACCAGCAGAACCAGCAGCAGGCCACCAGCGACAACCAGCGACACTTTCATGGACAAACGCATGGGGCGCTGGGGAAACCAGGACGGGCGCTGAGCGGAAACCATCAGAGAAAATGCTCCAGCAAGCTGTTGAGATAACGCTGACCCTGTTCCGTTGCCTGCAGGCGGTCCGGAGCGAGCAACGCTCTGTCACGTAACTGTCTCAGTTTTACCGCAATGGTGGACAGGGGTAAACCTGTTCGTTCGCTGTACAGGCTTTCCGGCACGCCGTCACCCAGGCGCAGCGCATTCATCATGAATTCCAGTGGCCGTTCGGCGGCGTCTATCTCATCCACCCCGGCGGTCCGTGAGCCGATGCGCTGCAGGTAGGCGTCTGGCTGGCGGGTTTTCCAGTAGCGGACAATTCGACCATCCGGCAGGCTGACCTTGCCGTGGGCACCGGCACCCAGCGCCAGGTAATCCCCGAACTGCCAGTAATTCAGGTTGTGGCGGCTTTCCTGACCGTGCGCTGCCCACGCTGATACCTCGTAATCCCGGAATCCGGCTGCCCGGAGCCGGTCGCCGCCCTGGCGATAGATCTCCCACAGCCGGTCGTCGTCCGGCAACGAGGGCGGTCGGGAATAGAATTCGGTGTTCGGTTCGATGGTCAACTGGTACCAGGACAGATGCGGTGTCTGATGGGCGAGCGCCGCGTTCAGGTCAGCGATCGCCTGTTCCGGCGTTTGGCCGGGCAGGCCGTGCATCAGGTCGATGTTGAGATTATCAAAGCCGGCCTTACGGGCGGTCTCGATGGCCTTATGGGCCTGGCCGGTATCGTGGATCCGGCCCAGCACCTGCAGATGGTCCGGGTTGAAACTCTGCACGCCGATGGACAGCCGGTTGATGCCGGCCTGGCGAAAGGCCTCGAAACGCCCGGCCTCGAGGGTGCCCGGGTTGGCTTCCAGGGTAATTTCGGCATTGGGTCTGAAAGTCAGGCGGTTGGCCAGGGCCTCGAACAACCGGTGATAAAAATCGCCGCTCATCAACGACGGTGTGCCGCCGCCGATGAACACGGTTTCGATGGCACGCTGCTGCAGGTAGGGCAGGTCCTGATCAAGGTCTTCCAGGATAGCTGCGAGGTAGTGCTGCTCCGGCAACTCACCTTGCTTGGCGTGGGAATTGAAGTCGCAGTAGGGGCACTTGCGCACGCACCAGGGCACATGAATGTACAGGCTCAGTGGCGGGGTCACCGCCACTGGCGTGGGTGTCGGGGCTGAGGCCACTCAGTTTCCCGCCTGGAGCAGTTCCAGCAGTTGGGCCAGGGCGCGGCCGCGATGACTGACCCGGCCCTTCTGTTCGCGGGTTAGCTCGGCGGCGCTCAGGTTGTGCTCCGGCGCCAGGAAAATCGGGTCGTACCCGAAGCCGCCTTCGCCCCGGGGCTCATGCAGAAGCCGCCCGGGCCAGACGCCGTGGCAGATGAGCGGCGTCGGGTCATCGGCGTGGCGCAGGTACACCACCACGCTGTGGAACTGGGCGCCGCGTTGTTCATCGGGCACGCCGGCCATGGTGTCCAGAAGCTTCTGGAGGTTATCGGCATCGGTGGCTTCGGGTCCCGCGTAACGGGCGGAGCGCACGCCCGGCAGGCCGCCCAGGTAGTCCACCGCGAGTCCGCTGTCGTCGGCCAGCGCCGGAAGCCCGGTGGCCTCGGCCGCATGCCGGGCCTTCAGGATGGCGTTCTCGACAAAGGTAACCGCAGGCTCTTCGGCTTCGGATACTGCCAGTTCACTCTGGGCCACGGGGGTGAGCCCCAGCGGCGCGAGCAGCTCGGTCAGTTCGGCAATCTTGCCGCGGTTGTTGCTGGCGATGACAAGGGGCTGGCTCATGGTCTCAATCGTTGAACAGGGTATGGGTAAAACGCACCGGCAAGTCGCGGTCATGGCCGGTGGGCCGGACCGTGACATTGAAGGTCATCAGGTCGCCGTGCCGATACTGGTACTGGGCGATGAAATAAACGGCATCCCCTTCCTGCACGCGACGAAACGCCAGGAATTTTACCTGCTGGATGTCGTTAGCCACCTGGCCTTCCACCTGCCCACTGACGGGCGTGAGCTGACCGTTTTCATCTTTGGTCATGATGGCGATATTGACAATGCCAATGCTCTGGCTGCGTTGAAGGTTGTTGTCGCGGGCCACTTCCGGTGCCAGGAAGGTACTGGGCAGCACGCTCCAGTGCACCTGATAATCGTCAAACCGGGCGCTGCCGGCATTGGCGGTGCCAGTGGCAAGGATGGCCAACAGTGCCATCAGTGAAATCAGGTAACGTGTAATCATGTCGAGGCCTCCCGAGTGATCCGGTATATCGCAATTTCCCCCAACAGGTTGGGCCAAAGCCGGGCCAGCCAGCTGTTCTGATGGTGACCATCCACCACCCGACGGCTCAGTATCCGGATGCCCTTCTGGCGGCACAGGGCCTCAAAATCCTTGAAGGTGCACAGCCGGATGTTCGGGGTGTTATACCACTTATACGGCAGCGCGTTGGATTCGGGCATACGCCCGCTCAATGCCAGGCCCCAACGCAGGCGCCAGTGGGCGAAGTTGGGGAAGGTGACAATGCCTTCCCGCCCCACCCGTAGCATTTCATCAATCATCTTGTCCGGGCGGCGTACGGCCTGCAAGGCCTGGGTCATCAACACCACATCGAACATACCGTCGTCGAAGTTGTCCAGGCCCTGGGTGTCCAGGTTCTGTTCGATCACTCGCACGCCCCGGCCCATGCAGGTGGTGATGTGCTCCTGATTAATCTCCAGCCCGAAGCCGGTGGCACCGCGTTCCCGCTGCAGGTAGTCCAGCAGGGTGCCGTCACCGCAGCCCAGGTCGAGCACATGCTGACCGGCGTTCACCCATTGCTGGATGATCTCAAGATCCGATCTCATGCGCCCACCTCCCGGGCCGCGCGGCCCATATACGCGGTGAAAATGTCGGTATAGCGCGGAGTCGGGATCAGAAACGCGTCGTGGCCCCAGGGCGCATCGATTTCCGCATAACTGACTTTCTTGCGAGCTGAGATCATGGCGTTCACCATTTCCTCGGAGCGGGCGGGCGGGAATCGCCAGTCGGTGCTGAACGACAGCACCAGGTACTCACATTGCGCTGGCGCCAGTGCCCGCGACAGGTCCCCGCCGGCGGCGTAGGCCGGGTCAAAGTAGTCCAGGGCACGGGTCATCAGCAGATAGGTGTTGGCGTCGAAACGCTCGGAGAACCGCTCGCCCTGATAGCGCAGATAGCTTTCGACCTGGAACTCGGCGTCAAAGCCGAATTTGTAGGCTTCCTCACGCAGTTCGCGGCCAAATTTCTCACCCATGGACGCGTCCGACAGGTAGGTAATGTGCCCCACCATGCGCGCCAGCATCAGGCCCCGGCGGGGCACGGTGTCATGGTCGTGGTAGCGGCCATCGTGGAACTCGTGGTCCGAGGTGATCGCCTGGCGCGCGACTTCGTTAAAGGCAATGTTCTGTGCACTCAAACGGGGCGTGGAGGCAATGATGACCGCGTGGCGTACCCGGTCCGGGTAATCCAGGCTCCACTGCAGTGCCTGCATGCCACCCAGTGACCCGCCGACCACGGCCGCCCATTGCCGGATGCCCAGATGATCGGCCAGGTGCGCCTGGCTTTTGACCCAGTCGGCCACGGTGATCACGGGAAAATCCGGGCCATAGGGTTTGCCGGTGGCCGGGTTGGTGGCGTTCGGCCCGGTGCTGCCGTGGCAGCCACCCAGGTTATTCAGGCTGACCACAAAAAAACGGTTGGTGTCGATGGCCTTGCCGGGGCCGATGCAACTGTCCCACCAGCCGGGTTTCTTGTCCGCCATGCTGTGGTAGCCGGCGGCGTGGTGGTGGCCGCTCAGCGCGTGGCAGATCAGTACGGCATTGCTGGCGTCTTCGTTCAGGGTGCCGTAGGTTTCCACCACCAGATCATAGCGATCCAGAGCCTGGCCACAGGCCAGCTCAATGGGTGACTCAAACGCAATGGTCTGCGGGCTGACAAGGCCCACGGAATCCGAGGGCAGGGAATCGGGCATGGGTGTGATGAGTTCCTGATTCGGTCCACAAGGGCCAGACATCGGGCGCTGGCCAGAGCATTGGCTGGGGCCACTGGCGGTCAGTGGCGAGTTGCCAACATGGCAGTTTAAAGGCGGGGGTGGGTTGCTGCAACCGACGGATAGTGGCCCCTTGCCGCGCCGCAGGGGTTTTCACAACGCCGGGGGTTCATACCGCGCCGGAGATGTTGACCACTTTCTGCTGGATCATGGTGGGCGCCGGTTTGCGGATCTGCCGCATCATGGCGTCGGCCAGTTCCAGCTGCCGGCGCAGGTCCGTGATGGCGTGGTCCAGGCGCTGGCGTTCTGCCCGGCTGTCCCGGTCGGTGCGCACCATGTCCCGCAGGCGGCGAATCTGGTGTTCCAGCAGTTGCTTCTGCTCCATGGAGAACTGCATGATCGGCAGTAGCGCTTCGTTTGGCCAGCGCTCCACATCTTTGCGAACCCGGCCATGTAATGTGCGGGCCTCGCTCACCATCACGTTGAAGAAGCGGCGTACCAGAGTGGACTGCTCCGCCAGCAGGTTCTTCGGGCTGATGCGGAAGCGCCTGGCTTTCTTGCGCAGCTCCCGGATGGCGATTACGTGGCGGCCAGCCCGCAGAGGAATCGGTTCCAGGTGCCGGGCGCGGGTGTCTTCGTTGTAACGGCGGTAGATGGCACCGACCATTTTCTCCGCCAGATGGCCTTCGCTCATCAGGTTGGTGAGATCGCTTTCCAGCAACTCAAAGAAGTGGTCCATCGCCCGGTTCATGCCTGCCGTGGTCCAGCTCTGGGACATGCTCTGGCGGATATGCTCGGCGTGCTTTTCAAAGCGTTCTTCGCTTACCAGTTGCTTGAGCATATCGCCCTGGGATTCCATCAACCGGCGGGATGAGCGCAGGGTGATCAGCTTCTTGTAATAGAAGTCGTAATCTTTCTGGGCCCGCTCCGCCAGCCGGCTCAGGGCCGGTTTGTCGATGGTGGTGCCGGCGCAGGCCAGGCGCTCTTCTTCCAGGGAGTCCAGCCGGTACTGCATCGCCGCCTGGCTGTTCTGCAGCATGCCCAGCAGGTCGCTGATCAGGTTCTGGGTGATCAGTTGCTCCTTGTGCATCAGAATGCGCTGGATGATCAGTTGTTCCAGTTGCCCGATGTTGGAGCGCTCGAACAGCGGGTTATCCTGGCGTACCCGGGCCAGCAGGCCCTGCTTGGCCGACAGCGGAATCACATCCTGCTGGCGGATGCCCAGGTGATCGGCCGTGTAGCTTCGGACCCGCTCAATGGCGGCATCGGTGTGTTGTTCACCCTGCAAGTCGTCCCAAAGCACGTCGATCTTGTTCAGCACGGCGAACCGGCCGGCCCGGTGATCGGCATGCTCGGTGTCGATGTGTTCTTTCCAGATGGTCATGTCGCTGGCGGTCACGCCGGTGTCGGCGCTGAGCACGAAAATCACCGCGTGGGCACGGGGCAGCATGCTGATGGTCAGCTCGGGCTCGGAGCCCAGGGCGTTCAGGCCCGGGGTGTCCAGAATACGCAGGCCGCGCTCGAACAACGGGTGGCGGATGCTGATCTGGGCGTTTCGCCACGCCGGTACCAGTACGTTGCCCGGGTTGGCGCGGTCGGTTTCGAGCATGGACTCGTCGAAGCCGAGCTTGCGGGCCTCGGCAGTGGATACGCTCTTCACCCGGGCCACTTCCGCCAGTACTTCACGCATGACCCCGGGGTTGCTTTCATCCAGATCGTGGCGAATCCATTGTTCCGGCAGCTTGCGCAACTGTTGCAGGGATAGCTCACCAGTGCGGGTTTCAATGGGCAACAGCAACAGGTAGTTCTGGTTGGCGGTGCGGTCGAAAAACAGCTCGGTGGGGCACATGGTGGTGCGGCCCGCCTGGGACGGCAGCATGCGCTGGCCGTATTCGGAAAAAAACAGCGCGTTGATCAGTTCGGTCTTGCCGCGGGAGTACTCGCCCACGAAGGCGATGGTCAGTTCGTCTTCGATCAGCAGCTCCAGGCCATTACGAATGCGTGCGCTGATGTCGTCCGAAAACAGGTTGTTGTCCTGCAGCCAAAGCCGGTAACGGCCGATCTGTCGGATCAGTTCCTTTTTCCAGTTGTGGTACGCCTCAACCTGCTGCGACAGAGTTCCCTGCGGGTTCATTGGATGATCCTTCTGCGCGACTTCCGGGATTAAATGACGTTAATGGTAACGGTTTTACAGCGACACGTAGCCGGGCACGGTTGGCATTTCCGGGCAGATTTGGGGTGAAGGCGTGATAAGAATTAAAAAAGCTCTGAAAATCATGAGGTTGATTTTCAGAGCTTGTTTGTTGTGCCTTCGGTTCAGAGTGTAACGAACTGTATATTTGAGACCTGTGTTACATTCCGAGGCCGATGGCGCCCAGCCCCGCCGCCATTTTCATGTGGTCGATGACCACGGTGATTATGTTCAGTATCAGGAACACGATGATCGGCGACAGATCCAGGCCACCCATGGACGGCATCACGTTGCGCACCGGGCGCATGACTGGCTCGGTGATCTGCGCCACCAGTTGAATCGCCGGGTGACCGCTTTGTGGCGCAATCCAGCTGACCACCACCACGGCAATCACCGACCAGAAGTAGATTTTCACGATCAGGCTGAGTACGTTCAGCACTGCCCACACCAGCAGGGTGACCGGATTGATGGCGGGAATGCCGCCGTTCAGTGCCACCAGAATCAGGAAGAAGGTGATCGCCTGAATCAGCACCACCAGCACCAGAGCCGCCCCGTCGATACCACCCCAGCCGGGTATAAACCGGCGCAGCGGGCGCAGGGGTGGGTTGGTGGCCTTGACCACAAACTGGGAGATCGGATTGTAGAAATCCGCGCGGGCCAGTTGCAGAAGGAAACGCAACAGCACGATGGTCATGTAGAACGTGGATGCGATCAGCAGGATCGTTATCAAAATATCTGCCAGCATGAAGCGGGGTCTCCGTTATCGGTTACTGTTTGTCTGCCAGCTCTTTGGCCATCACTTGCGAACGCGAGAATGCTGCCTTGTAGGCTTTCTGCACCAGTTCCCGTAGCCCGCCTTCCTCGAAGGTATTGACCGCTTGCTCGGTGGTGCCGCCGGGGGACATCACGTTGCGTTTGAGCTGCGCTGGGTCATGCTCGCTGCGGGCCGCCATTTCAGCAGCGCCGGCCATGGTCTGGATGGCCAGAGCGCGGGCTGTTTCCGGTGCGATGCCGGCATCGGTGGCGGCCGCTTCCAGGGCTTCCAGCATCAGGAAAAAGTAGGCCGGGCCACTGCCGGACAGGGCCGTCACGCCGTGCAGGAGATTTTCGTCATCCACCCATAGCGCAGAGCCGATGCTTTCAAACACCGATTGCACCATGGTTTTCTGGGCCGGTTTGACCTGATCGTTGGCAAACAGGCCGGCGGCTCCTTTACCCACCAGTGACGGGGTGTTCGGCATCACCCGCACCATCGGGAGGCCGCCGCCAAGCCAGCTGTCCAGGGTGTCGGCCATCAGGCCTGCTGCAATGGACACCATCAATGGACGGGTGTTCTGCACCACCGGCGCGATGTCCTGGCAAACGTCCGCCATTACCTGGGGTTTGACCGCCAGCACCACCATGTCAGCCTGCTGGGCACAGTAGCGGTTATCAGTGGTCACGCTGACGCCGAACCGCTTGCGGATAGCCTGCAGATGCTCGTCGTCCGGGGCGCTGACCCAGATCTTGTCGGCCTTGAAACCGCTGTCGAGCATGCCGCCAATGATGGCGCTGGCCATGTTGCCCGCTCCGATAAAGGAAATCGTGGGTGATGTACTCAAGGTTCACTCCAGGACATGATCGATGAATGAATGGAACCGGATGATAGCAGGATCTGCCTCGGTCAGCTCGGTTTGACCGGGCGTTCTCCGAACAGTGCCGTGCCCACCCGGACCCAGGTCGCCCCTTCCGCAATGGCCAGTTCCAGGTCACCGGACATGCCCATGGAGAGGGTATCCAGCGGGCCGGCACCGGGCAGGTTCTGTTTCAGCTGGTTAAGGGCGTGGGCGAGTTGGCGAAAGCTCAGGCGCAGGTCGGCTTCCGGCTGGTCCGGGTCCGGAATCGCCATCAGCCCTCTGAGGGACAGATTCGGCAGCACGCCGATGGCTTCGGCCAGCTCCGGCAGTTCATCCAGACCGCAGCCGGATTTGCTCTGTTGGTCATTGATGTTCACCTGCAGGCACAGATTCAGGGGCGGCAGACCGGATGGGCGCTGCTCGCTCAGGCGCCGGGCGATCTTCAGGCGGTCCACGCTGTGAACCCAGTCGAAGGCTTCCGCAATGGCGCGGGTCTTGTTCGACTGAATCGGACCAATGAAATGCCACTCGATTCCGGTGAGCTCCGCCAGGGCGGCCTGCTTGTCCAGGGCTTCCTGCAGGTAGTTCTCGCCAAAGGCGATCTGGCCGGCTTCAAAGGCGGCGCGCACATCCTCCGGCGGGCGGGTCTTGCTGACCGCCAGAAGCCGCACGCTGGCGGGCTCCCGGCCGGCCGTCAATGTTGCTTTTTGTATGCGTCGGGTTACGCTCCCGATGTTGTCTGCTATGCTGCTCATAGTGTGAGTTTGCCGCTTCCGGATGAAAAGAAAAAGCCCTCCGAGGAATCTATGGATATTACTGAACTGCTTGCCTTTTCGGCGAAACAGGGCGCATCGGATTTGCACCTGTCGGCCGGCCTTCCTCCCATGATTCGTGTCGACGGCGATGTACGCCGGATCAACCTCCCGCCCATGGAGCACAAAGAAGTGCACGGGCTGATCTACGACATCATGAACGACAAGCAGCGTAAGGATTACGAAGAATTCCTGGAAACCGACTTTTCTTTTGAAGTGCCCGGCGTGGCCCGTTTCCGTGTCAACGCCTTTAACCAGAATCGCGGTGCCGGCGCGGTATTCCGGACCATTCCCTCAAAGGTTCTGACCATGGAAGATCTGGGCATGGGGCAGGTTTTCAAGGATGTGTCCTCCGTGCCCCGGGGGCTGGTGCTGGTGACAGGTCCGACCGGTTCGGGCAAGTCGACCACCCTGGCGGCGATGATCGACTATATCAACGACACCCGCTATGAGCATGTTCTCACCAT
>DASSWD010000309.1:0-3168 GCA_035705335.1 Marinobacter sp.
CCCAAGACCGACCAGGGCAAGGAAAAACTCCAGGCGGTGCGTAACCAGCTGGCCGGGGTGAACCCGGACTTTTTCTCGGTCACCTTCGGGGCCGGCGGTTCCACCCGGGACCGCACCATCGAAACCGTGCTCAGCCTGCACAAGCAGGGCATTTCCACGGCGCCGCACCTGTCCTGCGTGGGCGGCACCCGTGCGGAAATCGGAGAGCTGCTTGATGTCTACAAAGACAACGGCATCAACCGGATTGTCGCCCTGCGGGGCGATTTGCCGTCCGGCATGGGTGCGGCCGGTGAGCTGCGCTACGCGAACGACCTGGTGGCGTTTATCCGGGAGCACAGCGGTGACCACTTCAACCTCGAAGTGGCCGCCTACCCGGAGTTCCACCCCCAGGCCCGCAACGCCGAGGAAGACCTGAAGAACTTCGCCCGCAAGGTACAGGCCGGTGCCAACAGCGCCATCACCCAGTACTTTTTCAACGCGGACAGCTACTTCTACTTCATCGAGCGTCTGGAGAAGATGGGCGTGACCATCCCGGTGGTGCCGGGCATCATGCCGATCGTGAATTTCTCCAGCCTGGTACGGTTCTCTGACATGTGCGGCGCGGAGATTCCCCGCTGGATTCGCAAGCAACTGGAAGCCTACGGTGACGACACCGACAGCATCCGCCAGTTTGGTGAGGAAGTGGTGACCCGCATGTGCGAAACCCTGCTCAAGGCGGGCGCTCCCGGGCTGCATTTCTATACCCTCAACCAGGCGGAACCGAGCCTGTCGATCTGGAACAACCTGGGCATCAGCGACCGGGAGAAGATCGCCTTCTGAGGCACTCCCGGCCGCGTGGTTAACCCCTTCAGAGCCCCTGTCCCGCCTGCCGGAACAGGGGCTCTTTTTTGCTAAGCATCTGATTTCCTGAAAATCCTGTCGACATCGGCTAGACTGTTTCTGTTGTATCCCAATCCACGCTCCCCGGGGGACACCGTCACAACCTGTGTCCTGCGGCCTGCCTTACCGGGCAGACGGAGCACAATAAGAAGCGAAAAGGAGCAAGCATGAGCACGAAATGGCTGAAAACTCTGGGCACTGGCATTGCGCTGTCTGTGGCCGCCACTACGGTGACCGCAGAACCCCTGAGCGTGGTCACTGACCCCAGTTTCGTCCCGTTCGAGATGATGGATCAGGAAACCGGTGAGATGATCGGTTTCGACATGGACATCATCGCCGAAGTCGCCGAGCGTGCGGGCTTTGAGTACAACCTGCAGACCATGGACTTCAACGGCATCATCCCCGCCCTTCAAACCGGTAACGTGGACATTGCCATCGCCGGCATCACCATTACCGACGAGCGCGAAGAGATCGTTGACTTCTCTGACCCCTACTACGATTCCGGCCTGCGCATCCTGGTGCGCGCCGACAACGACAGTGTTGATGAGCTGTCTGACCTGGAAGGGCTGACCATCGGCACCAAAATCGGCAGCACCAGCTACGATTACCTGATGCAGAACATCGAAAAAAACGACGGCGTAACGCCCTACCCGGGCAGCTCCGACATGTACATGGCGCTGATGTCCGGCGCGGTGGACGCGGTGTTCTATGATGCCCCCAACGTAGGCTATTTCGCCCGCACCCGTGGCGAAGGCAAAGTGAAAACCGTCGGCCAGCTTTACGAAGGCCAGCAATACGGTATTGCTCTCAAGAGTGGCAGCGAATGGGTTGCCCCGGTGAACGAGGCGATTGCTGAAATCAAGGCAGACGGCACCTACAAGACCATTTACGAGGAATGGTTTGGCCCGATGCCCGAAGGCCAGTAACACCGTCACCACTGTCAGCCCGGGCGCATCAGGTCTGGGCTGACGCCTCCCAACCCAACGGAGACGCACCCTGTGGATTCCCAGTTTCAGTTTGACTGGCAGGCAGCCGCTGATTCGATTTCATTCCTGGCCGAGGGCATTCCCTACACCCTGTTGATTTCCTTCGGTGGTCTGGTTATCGGCTTTTTATTGGGCATCGTGTTCGGCTTGCTCACTATCAGCAAAAAGTGGTTCCTGCGCTGGCCTGCTACCGTTTACATCGAAATTTTCCGCGGCACCCCCATCCTGGTTCAGGTGTTGTTTATCTTCTATGGCCTGCCAGACCTGGTAGGCGCCCCCATCGACCCGATCACCGCCGGCATCGCCGCCATTGCGCTGAACTCCGGCGCCTACATCTCGGAAGTGGTTCGGGGTGGTGTGCAGTCCATCGACAAGGGCCAGACCGAAGCGGGCCTGTCGCTGGGTTTGTCCCGCACCCAGACGTTCGGGTCGATCATCTGGCCCCAGGCCTTCCGTCGCATGATTCCGCCACTGGGCAACCAGGCCATCGTCAGCATCAAGGACACCTCGCTGTTCTCGGTGATCGGCGTGGGCGAGCTGGTCCGCCAGGGCCAGGTGTACATCGCCAGCACCTTCACGGCGTTTGAGGTGTATTTTGTGGTGGCGATCATGTACCTGATGATCACCCTGTCCCTGTCCTTGATGCTGCGATGGCTTGAACGTCGCGGCGTGGCGTCGGTGTGAAGGAGCCAGCCATGACTCAGATTGTAAAAATGAAGGGCATGAACAAGTACTTCGGCAAGCTGCATGTCCTGAAAGACATCGACCTGGCCGTCGAGCAGGGCGAAGTGGTGGTGATCATCGGCGCCAGTGGCTCCGGCAAATCCACCCTGATTCGCTGCGTGAATGGCCTGGAGGAGTTTGAATCCGGCCATCTGGAAGTCGACGGCCAGCAACTGGCCCCCAAAGGCGGCAACCAGAAAGCCCTGACCGAGATCCGCAAGGAAGTCGGCATGGTGTTCCAGCAGTTCAACCTGTTCCCTCACCTGACGGTAAAAAAGAACATCATGCTGGCCCCCAGAAAGGTGAAAAACACTTCGGAAGTCATTGCCAGCGCCACCGCCGAGCGGCTGCTGGAGCGGGTCGGCATCGGCAACCAGGCGGACAAGTTCCCGAACCAGCTATCCGGCGGCCAGCAGCAGCGGGTGGCCATTGCCCGCGCCCTGGCCATGGAGCCCCGGCTGATGCTGTTCGACGAACCCACCTCTGCCCTCGACCCGGAAATGATCGGCGAGGTGCTGGATGTCATGCGGGAACTGGCCAAAGAAGGCATGACCATGATGGTGGTCACCCACGAGATGGG
>DASSWD010000310.1:0-3571 GCA_035705335.1 Marinobacter sp.
GGTGGCGGTTGGCCACATAGAACGACACGTCCAGACGGCGAATCACGTCCACATCAAGGCCTGCGGCGTTATTGTCAGAAAGTTGATTGAAGGTTTTTTCGGTGATCAGCAGGAAATCCGCCCGGCCGCGTTCGAGCATGGCGATGGCCTGCTCCCAGCGGCTCACTTCGAAGCTTTCGCCACCCAGCTCCCTGAGTATGGAGCCGCCTGCAAATCCCCGCAGGTAAACGTACTTCGCACTATCCGCCTCCGGAGCCACCGTTTGATCTGGCAGGGAAACCCGCAGGTAGTTTGATTGGATCACCGGGTCGCCCAGGGTCGCAAAGGCATCCCGGGAGGCTTCGTGGACCAGCGGCAAGCCAACGTCGACGGTGCCGGCCCGGAGCTCATGGATCAGACGGGCATGGGGCAGCACTTGGAAGCGGATGGGGGTATTCACGCCGTCAAAAACGCAGTTGTAGGCAGCCGCGAGCTCACCCTTTAAACGCCCGGCGTCAACCGACACCACGCTGGCGAACTCTTCACCCACCCCCACCCGGATGGTCTCGCTGTGAGCCAGCCCGGCACACATCATTAGCCACAAGGCTACGCTGGGGCTTTTTGCCATGTTTGTCGGCTCCGGACAGTCCGCTGACGCATTGTTGAACTTTCGTTCTTCTGAACGCCATCTTCGCCCCACAGACGCCGCCGGTCAAATGGCCCTTTACCTGCTGGAACTTGTGGCTTCGGCGCTTTCCCGCAACAATGGGGGTTTGACCCTACCGCAGGAGACCGCCCATGCCAGAGTCACTGAGCTGGATTGCCAACAACGTTCAACTGCCCGATTCCCTGCTGCGGCTGACGGTAAGCACCATTCTTCTGTTGCTGGCGTTAATTATCCTGCGCTCACTGACCGCCCGGTTCATCCGGAAGAACGTGGCTTCTGTCGAGTTGCGAGGGCGCCTGCTGGTCAACACCCGGAACCTGTTCCTGCTCTTTATCGTTCTGGGGCTGGCCCTGATCTGGGGCGATCAGATTCGTTCCCTGGCACTGTCGATCGTCGCCATCGCCGTCGCATTGGTGGTGGCCACCAAGGAACTGATCCTGTGCGTGTCTGGCGCGATCCTCAAGGGCAGTGCCGGCTCGTTCAACATCGGCGATCGCATCCAGGTGAAGGACTTCCGGGGCGACGTTATCGACCAGACACTGCTGTCCACCACCGTTCTTGAGGTAGGCCCCGGCAAAGGGAGTCACCAGCGAACCGGGCGCATGGTTGTCATTCCGAATTCGCTGTTCATGTCCGAGCCGGTGACCAACGAAAGTTTCACCGACCACTGGGATTTTCATGTGTTCACGGTGCCGTTCAAGCGTGAGGACAACTGGCCTGCTGCGCAACAAGCGCTGCTGGAAGCCGCCAACCGCCACTGCGCGCCGTACCTCGAGTCGGTTCGCAAATATATGAAAAAGGTCGGCGTTTCCCGAGGGCTCGAAGTGCCGTCTGTGGACCCGCGGGTGACCATTCAGGCGCCGGTGGCTAACGAGATTCATCTGACGGTAAGGTTGCCGGCCAAATCCGGTCAACGCAGCTACATTGAGCAGGCGATTCTGTCGGAGGTGTTTATTAACCACGACTTTACCAACAAAAAAGCCACGCCGTCCGAACCCGAACCAGACAAAAACGCTAGCGAATAATCCCTTTGGCGCGGAGCTCCGCGAGATTGCCTGCGCGCTCTGGCAGCAATTCCCGCAACACAGTGTCCGTGTGCTCACCCAGAGCCGGTGGCGGATTACCCGAGTTCGCCGGCTGGTTATTGAAACGAATCGGATTACTGACAAGATTCATCTGCCCGGCCTGCGGGTGAAACATCTGCATGTTCATCCCGCGATGCTGTACTTGTGGGTCAGAGAAAACCTGCTCAATGGTATTGATGGGCCCACAGGGCACTCCCTCACGCTCCAGCGCTGACAGCCAGAAACCTGAGGGCTTTGTACGAATCAGGCTCTCGATCTGCGGGACCAGCAGCTTGCGGTTCTGAACCCGGCTGCGGTTGGTGGCAAAGCGTTCATCGGCCGCCAGCGATGGCACACCGGCCACCTCGCAGAAGCGCGTGAACTGACTATCATTGCCCACCGCCAGAATGATATGCCCGTCTTCGGTGGCAAACGCCTGGTACGGCACGATATTCGGATGAGAATTGCCGAGGCGCTTGGGCGACTGGCCAGAGGTCAGGAAATTCATCGCCTGGTTGGCCAGCATGCTGACCTGAACATCCATCAGCGCCAGATCAATCCAGGTACCTTCGCCCGTCCGGTCGCGGCGCATCAGCGCAGACAGAATCGATGTCGCTGCGTACATTCCGGTGAACAGATCCACCACGGCCACACCGACTTTCATCGGCTCACCACCGGGCTCTTCATCCGGCCTGCCGGTGATGTCCATCAGGCCGCCCATGCCCTGCAGCAGGAAATCATACCCTGCACGCCCGGCATAAGGGCCATTCTGGCCGAAGCCGGTGATCGAGCAGTACACCAGATCAGGTTTGATCTGCTTGAGGCTTTCGTAATCCAGCCCGTAACGCTTGAGACCGCCCACCTTGAAGTTTTCCAGCACCGCGTCACAGCTGGCGACCAGCTCGCGAATCAGTACCTGGCCTTCGGGCTGGGCGATATCCACCGCAATCGAGCGCTTACCCCGGTTGGCGGCCAGATAATAGGCTGCGTCCTCGGTACCCTCCAGATAGGGCGGGCCCCAGCTGCGGGTGTCGTCACCGCGCTCCGGGTGTTCCACCTTGATGACATCCGCACCCAGATCGGCCAGATGCTGGGTACACCAGGGGCCCGCCAGAATGCGGGACAGGTCCAGAATACGAATGCCGTCGAGGGGCTTGTCCATCAGAAGAACGCCTGAAGTCCGGTCTGGGCGCGACCCAGAATCAGAGCGTGTACGTCGTGGGTACCCTCATAGGTATTCACGGTTTCCAGGTTGACCATGTGACGCATCACGCCATACTCGTCTGCAATCCCGTTACCACCATGCATATCACGGGCAAGGCGGGCGACGTCCAGCGCCTTGCCACAGTTGTTGCGCTTGATCAGCGACACCATCTCCGGCGCCCAGTTACCGCTGTCCATCAGGCGCCCCACCTGCAAAGCAGCCTGCAAGCCCAGGGCAATCTCGGTCTGCATGTTGGCCAGTTTCAGCTGAATCAGTTGGTTGGCGGCCAGCGGGCGACCGAACTGCTTGCGATCCAGGGTGTACTGACGTGCTGCGTGCCAGCAGAATTCAGCCGCGCCCATGGTGCCCCAGGCGATGCCGTATCGAGCTTTGTTGAGGCAGCCAAACGGTCCTTTCAGGCCGCTGACGTTCGGCAGAAGATTCTCTTCCGGCACAAAGGCCTCATCCAGCACGATTTCACCGGTGATGGAAGCGCGCAGGCTCAACTTGCCCTCAATCTTCGGGGTGGAGAAACCTTTGGTGCCGCGCTCGACGATGAAGCCGCGAATCTTGCCTTCATGGGCTTCCGACTTGGCCCAGACCACCGCAATGTCGGCGATCGGGCTGTTGGTGATCCACATCTTCTGCCCGGTCAGC
>DASSWD010000311.1:0-2963 GCA_035705335.1 Marinobacter sp.
TCGCTGGCGGAGCGCGAAGCGTTTTTCCGGTCACTTACGCGCGATGCGCCGGTGGGTATCGTCCATACCGACATCCTGGGCCGTATCGAGTTCGCCAACCCGGCCTTTCTGGACCTGGTTTCCAGCCCCGAGTCAGACACCGTGCACCAGCCGCTGGCCGGGTTTGTCGCCCTTGAGGACCGAGACAAAGCCATCAGTGGCTGGCGCAATGCCCTGACCCGCCGCAGCACCTTCCGCAGCCGTCTTCGCGTGCTCACCACCCGGCCGCCGGGGTATATCTGGGTAGATGCGCTGACCACGGTGATCGAACTGCCCGACAAAGCCCTGGGCGCCATCACCGTGACCCGGGACATCACCCGGGAAATGCGCTTTGAGCAGGCCCTGCGGGAAGAACAGCAGCGGGCCGACGCTATTCTGGATGTTTTGCAGGAGGGGGTGTTGATGGTAGACACCGGTGGGTCCATTCGCTACGCCAACGACGCCGCCGGCGAGTTGCTCGAAATGGAAGACGATTGCACCGGTGAGGACTTCTTCGAGGCGATCCGGGTTCTGGACGATGGCGAACCCGTCACCCGGGAGGATTTCCTGGCAGGCGAAGCCATGGACAGCCGGTACGTCACCCTGGAAAACCGCGGCGGCCGGCTGTTCGACATCGACCTGACCATGCTGCACCTGCGCAAGGGTGAGCCAAACGAGCGGCTGGTGTTCGTGCTGCGGGACGACAGCGAACGCCGTCGCGAGGAAGAGCGACTGTCTTGGGAAGCTACCCACGATGCGCTCACGCAATTGCTGAACCGCCGGGCGTTCATGGCAGCGATGGTGAGGGCCCTGGGGGAAGTCGATAAACATCCAGTGCCGACGGTTCTCATGATGGTTGATCTGGACCATTTCAAACCGGTGAACGACCAGGGTGGTCACCTGGTCGGAGATGACCTGCTCAAACGCCTGGCGGACCTGTTCAAGGCGGCGGTACGGGCGTCGGACTCCGTCGCGCGGCTGGGCGGGGATGAATTTGCCATCCTGCTGCCCGCCTGTGGTATGGCGCGGGCCGAGGCTCTGGCGGAATCCATCCGTGCCCAGGTCGAACGCTTGAGAGTTATCCATGACGGCCGGGCGTTTGGCGTGACAGTGTGCGTCGGCCTTACCCCGATCACCGTTGCAGACGCCAGCCCCCGGGAGATCATTGCCCGGGCGGATGAGGGCTGTTACCTGGCCAAATCCGGGGGCCGTAACCGGGTAATCGCTATGCCGGACCCCGGAGCGGTTTAACCCAGCCAGCCGGCAGAATCGGCCGCTTGCCACAACAAGCGCACGGCCAGCAGGGTCAGAATCACATTGAAGAACAGATTGAACCGGCGGTCAGACAACCGGTTCAGCCATCGCAGCCCCAGCCAGGTGCCGGCGAAACCGCAGGCAATCATCGCCAGCATGAACGCCAGCCAGTCGGCGAAAGCAAAACCGGCGATACCGAACACCAGCGCCTTGGGCGCGTGTTGCAGGGTCATGGTGGTGGCGAAGGTGGCCACCGTGCGAAAACGGTCGGTGTGGATCTGTTTGATGAACGCGGCCACTAATGGGCCGGTGGCGCCGACAAACAGGCTGATGAAGCTGGTCACGGCAGAGGCCACGGCAATGCCAACCGGCCCGAACGAGGCGCTGGGCAGGCTGGGCCCCCAGCATAGATACAGCACGAACAGCGCGATGGTGAGCTGCCAGACGTAAGCGGGCAAATCCACCAGCAGCCAGGCACCGACAAAGGCACCGATGATCACACCCGGGATGAAGGCCAGAATCACCCGCCAGTCGATGGCGCTGCGGGTCATCCAGGCGCGCCCGCCGTTGGAGCCGAGCTGGATCATGCCGTGCACCGGCACAATCGCCGCCGGCGGCAGCCAGGAGGCCATGATCACCAACAGCATCACACCACCACCCGCACCAAAGGTCGCGGTGACCATGGAGGTCAGGGCCGAGGCCAGCAACAGCAGGATGGCCACGGTGGGGCTGAGGGCGTCCGGCAGTATGGTCAGATCCATGGAGTTCCCGGTTGATTTGACGTAATCTCCTGAGTTTCCGGTTTATTTCCTGAATGTCCAGTCACAGCGCAACCGCGCCGGCGAACAACGGGCCAACAAAAAAGCAACAGGGAGTGGAGCAAGCCGATGACCCCGTCCGATTACCTGCAATATGACGCCACCGCACTGGCGGACCTGATCCGCCGGGGTGATGTCAGCGCCCGGGAAGTCACTGAAGCGGCCATCGAACGGGCCAGCTCCGTGAATGGCACCCTGAACGCCATCTGCCACCCTCAGTTCAGCGATGCCCTCGTTCATTCAGTTGATCCGGCTGCGCCGTTCGCCGGCGTGCCGCTGCTGCTGAAAGATCTGGCCCAGGAACAGGCGGGGCAGCCCTGCACGTACGGCAGCCGTGCCTACCGCAATCACATTGCCACCCGGGATTCGGAGTTTGTGCGCCGTGCGAAAGCCGGCGGGCTGGTGATTCTGGGCCGGACGGCCACGCCGGAGTTCGGCCTGAAGGGTATTACCGAATCGGAGCTATGGGGGCCAACCCGCAATCCCTGGGACACCGGGCGCACCCCTGGCGGCTCCAGCGGCGGGTCCGGGGCGGCCGTGGCAGCGGGTATTGTGCCCATGGCCGGTGCCAACGACGGTGGTGGCTCAATCCGCATTCCTGCGGCGTACAACGGCCTGTTCGGGTTGAAGCCTTCCCGGGGTCGGATTTCCTGCGGACCGCAGGTGGGAGAAGCCTGGACCGGCGCTTCCACCGACCACGTGGTCAGTCGAACGGTGCGTGACAGCGCCGGCATGCTCGACCTGCTGGCCGGCCCCGCCAGTGGTGATCCGTTCACCATACCCACGCCCGAGAGCCGCTGGCAGGACGTGATCCAGCAGGCCCCGGGCCGGCTGCGAATCGGTGTGTTTACCTCATCGCCCTACAACACGGAA
>DASSWD010000312.1:0-9598 GCA_035705335.1 Marinobacter sp.
TCGCCCTTTCCGGCTGTAAAGTCGGAACGGAAACCCCCGGAGGAAAAGCTGACACCCTGCTGGAGCCGGGTGAAAACGAAGGCCTGCTCTATTATAAACGCCCGGATGCCGACTACGCCGACTGGAGCCTGCACCTTTGGAACGACGCGGCCAGCGGCTGTGATGGCCTGGCCGAAGGCGTGCCCACGTCATGGGAGGAACCGCGATTGCCCGACGGCATCAGCGATACCTACGGCGCTTATTTCTTCATCCCCATGCGTGATGCCGGCAACTGCCTGAACTTCATCATGCACAAGGGTGACGAGAAAGATCTGGGCGGCCTGGACCATCGCTGGCACTTCGACGCCCTGGCCCCCAGGGTTTTCACACTCAGCGGCAGCCAGGAGCTGTCAACCACGCCCCTGGAAGCCGATCGCATTACCATCAATGGCGCCAGCGCCCACTGGCTGGATGCCTCTACCCTGGTATTCCAGAACACCGCGGCGCTCGACCGTGTGGAGCTTCGCTACGACACCAAGGCACGGATCACGGTCGATGATCGCGAACGGCTCAAAGGCGGTCGAACCCTGTCGCTTACCCGAACCACCCTGGCGCCAGAACTGGCGGAACAATTCCCACACCTGTCAGACTGGCCCGCCTACACCGTTGAGGCAGACGAGCAGACCATCAAGCAGGCGCTGACAGGCCAACTGGTCGCCGCCGCCTTCAATGGCAACGACGATCTGGTGTTTGCCACCCAGGTACAGACACCCGGCGTGCTGGATGATCTGTTCGCCTACGACGGGGAACTGGGCGCTGTGGTGACCGGTTCTGACGTCGAATTTGCCGTCTGGGCTCCAACAGCTCAATCGGTCCGCCTGCACGCGTTCGACCAGGCCACGGGCGAGGCGCTTGCCGGCTACCCGGTCAGTCTGGCCGAAACCGATGGGGTCTGGCGTCACAACGGTAATCTTGCGGAACTGGATCGGCAGTACTACCAGTACGAGGTCACCGTCTACCATCCTCGCACCGGGCAGATCGAGACGACAATGGTCTCCGATCCATACGCACTGAGCCTTTCAACTAACGGCCAATACGCCCAGGTCGTCGACCTCAACGACCCCGACCTTAAACCCATGGGTTGGGACAGTCTATCGCCACCGACGTTGCTTGCCCCCGAAGACGTCGTGGTCTATGAAACCCATATCCGGGATTTCAGCGCCACGGACAGCACCGTCGAGGCCAGCGACCGCGGCAAATACACCGCGTTTACGGCGCCGGCCGACGGCAGCGTCGACAGTGTGGCGCACCTGAAAGCCCTGGCCGATGCCGGCATCACTCACCTGCACCTGCTACCGGCGTTTGACATCGCCACCATCGACGAGAACCCGGATAACCGCGTTGACATCGACGACCCCTTCTCACGACTCTGCGAACTATCCGAAGCTGCAGCGTCTGACTATGCCAGCCTTTGCGGCAGCAGTGATTCCATCCGGTCGGTACTGGCGGGCTTTGATCCTCTGTCGGGCGATGCCCAGGCGCTGTACAACACCTTCCGCGGACTGGACAGTTTCAACTGGGGCTATGACCCGGTGCATTTCACGGTGCCTGAGGGCTCCTACGCCACCGATGCCGAGGGAGTGCAGCGTATCCTCGAATTCCGCCAGATGGTTCAGGCAGCTACTAATCTGGGCCTGAACGTGGTGATGGACGTGGTGTACAACCATACCAACGCGTCCGGGCTTGCCGAGAAGTCGGTGCTCGACAAGCTGGTGCCAGGTTACTACCACCGTCAGAACCCGGTCACTGGCAATGTCGAGCAGTCCACCTGCTGCGAGAACACCGCATCCGAACACCGGATGATGGAAAAACTCATGATCGACTCTCTGGTGACCTGGGCCGAGCAGTACGGCATTTCCGGGTTCCGGTTCGATCTGATGGGCCACCATATGCTGAGCAACATGGAAAAGGCCCTGGCGGCCGTTCAGGCCGTCGATCCGGACACCTACTTCTACGGGGAAGCCTGGAACTTCGGCGAGGTGGCCAACAATGCCCGTGGCCGAAATGCCATTCAGGCCAATATGGCCGGCACCGGTATCGGTTCTTTCAACGACCGTCTGAGGGATGCCGTGCGCGGTGGCGGTCCGTTCGACAGTGAAGAGGGCATCCGCCGGAGTCAGGGATTCGCCAACGGTTTATATACCTTCCCGAATGACCTGAACAGCGGCAGCGAGGACGAGAAAAACCGCCTGCTGACCATCTCGGACTGGATCCGTGTGGGCATCGCCGGCAGTCTCGCCGACTACCGCTTCGTCACCGCCGACGGCTCCGAGAAGGCCGGCCGTGAGATCGATTACAACGGCCAGCCCGCCGGCTACACCGCCGACCCGCAGGAAATCATCAACTACGTGTCCAAGCACGATAACCAGACGTTGTGGGACAACAATCAGTACAAGGCACCCTACACCGCCACCCTGCAGGAGCGTGCGCAGATGCAGGTGGTCGCGCTGTCCGTGCCGCTGCTGAGCCAGGGCATTCCGTTCCTGCACATGGGCTCGGAACTGTTGCGCTCCAAGTCTATGGAACGGGACAGCTATGATTCCGGCGACTGGTACAACGAGGTCGACTTCAGCTATGCCAGTGCCGCCTGGAACCGGGGCCTGCCCCGCCAGGACAAAGACGGCGCCAACTGGCCGCTGATCGAGTCGGTCATTCTCGGCGCCGGTGCCAACGCCGAACCTGATCAGGCCCGGATCGAATACACCATGGCTCAGGTGTCAGAACTGCTGAGCGTGCGCCGGGACAGCCCCTTGTTCCGCCTGCGGACCGCCACCGATGTAAAGGAACGTCTGAGCTTCCTGAATACAGGCCCGGGGCAGATTCCGGGGGTCATCGCGTTCCACCTGAGGGATGGCGATGGCGTCACTCTGGATGACCTTGACCCTGACAGAGGTGAGCTGGTGGTTGTGATTAACGGTTCGAATGCGACGCGGTCTCTGGCGGTGCCCGGAAGCGGGTTCACCGTGTGGACCGACAGTTCACCGGCGGACACCGCATTTGTCACGGGCAATCAGGTATCCGTTGCACCTTTGTCCGTGGCCGTCTTTCAACGTTGACAGCGGCTTTGCCGCCAGAAACCCCGCCGGTCAATACCGGCGGATTCTCACCCCAAGGAGTATAACGATGAACAAGAAACTTACCGCGCTTGCACTTGCTTCCGTGCTGACGATCTCTGGCTGCGCATCGACAGGTGGCACCAGGGACTACAGTGACTCCCTGTACCTGAGAGGCCAGTTCGCCTGGTGGGATGCACTGCCTGAGTACAAGGTTAAAACCGTAGAACCCGGCATTTACCGTACCGAAGTCGAGCTCAAGGCTGATGGCCAGCCCTACGAATTCAAGTTCGGTGATGCCAACTGGTCCGCCGGCACCAACTGCGGGTACCTATCCGAAGCAGACAAGGATGTAAAGCTCGATACGCCGGTGAAGGCGAATTGCAGTGCGGTTTTTGAGAACTTCCGGTTCACACCACCAGAAAACGGCGTGTACGGTTTTTACTTTGACGTAACCGGCGAAATGCCCCAGGTGTATATCCGAAAAGCGGATTGAAGGCTGGTCAATACCCGCTAGCTCACGAAAAAAGGGCACCCGACAGGGTGCCCTTTTCATGCCGGCGCAAGCCGATCAAGAGCCCGTCACGGCCGCTCAATCTCAGCCTGATTGCGCAGATACTGCTGGTATGCGATGTATTCCCGCTGCCCTTCAAGCTGCGCCAGGAACTGCCTGAGCTGGATGTACTCCTGGCTATCGCGGTCCACCTCACCGTCATTGACCGCTTCGAGAACCACCACAGCCGCCTGTTCCGAGGACACTGCTTTGCCGGTGGTCTTGCCTCCGTCTTCCGGGCGGGGCATGGAGAATACCTTTTGCAGCACGTAAGTGCCGAGGTCACCGCCACCACGGCCCTGATCATCATAGACCTGCCAGTTCTCAGTGCTCAGCTCCCCGGACTCGACACCCGCCAGCACTTCATCGGCACGGGCACTCATGGCATCACGTACCGCTTCAGCCTTCAGAATGCCATGGATCTCATCGCGCACTTCGGCCAGCTCCTGCTGCCGGGGTTCGCGGTACTCCCGCACCCTGGCAACCACCGACACATTATCACCCACATCAATCAGCTCGGTGTTGTACCCGGCTTTCAGCACGTCTTCAGAGAACAACTGCCGTACCAGCCCGTCGTGGTCGAAAGGCGCCTGGCCACCCTCACGGGTAATGCCATCGGCCTGCCGAACCTCGAGCCCCAGCTCTTCAGCCGGTCCGGCAAGGTCGTCTGCGGTATAAACCGCGTCCGCCAACTGGGTGCGCACCTCGGCAAATCGTTCACTGGCCCGGGCACGGGCGAGCTCGGCATGCAATTCCTCACGCAGCTCCTCG
Source organism: Marinobacter sp. (assembly GCA_035705335.1). Lineage (GTDB taxonomy): Bacteria > Pseudomonadota > Gammaproteobacteria > Pseudomonadales > Oleiphilaceae > Marinobacter. The sequence continues at coordinate 4,417 of DASSWD010000312.1, forward strand.
AACGTCGGTGGCTCGCTGCGGCGAATGTCCTCAAGACGAATCAGGTGCAGGCCAAAGCTGGTTTCAACGGGCTCAGACACTTCGCCGGTCTCGAGCGCAAACAGCGCATTTTCAAAGGCTTCGTCGTAGACACCGCGACCGGCAAAACCCAGATCACCACCCTGCTCTGCCGATACCGTGTCAATGGAGAACTCTTCCGCCAGGGCCGCGAAAGATTCACCGTCGGCCAACCGCTGCTGGATGGTGGCCATGGTTTCTTCTGCGTCGGCATCCGCTTCAATCAGAATGTGTGAGGCACGGCGCTGTTCCCGGGCGTATTCTTGCGCCTGCTGCTGGTAATAGGCACGCAGGTCATCCTCGGAGATCTCGATGGATTCCGCCAGCTCGCCGAGCGACAGGGTGATGTAGGCGGCGTCTACCTGCTCCGCTTCCCGGAACTGGTCACGGTTGTTCTCGTAATAGGCGGCAATGGCTTCATCACTGACCGACACCTGATCGACCACATCAGACGCATTTACGGTCCAGACCCGGAAATCGCGGGTCTGGTCCTGGATAGCGAGCAGGTGATCCGCGATCTGCGGCGCCACAATGGCGCTCTGGGAAAGAGCGGCCCGAATCTGGTTGGTTACGTAAGAGGTGCGCATGGCCTGGCGGAACTCGCCAACGCCCATGCCCATGTTGCGAACCGCTGCAACAAACCGATCGCTGTTGAACTGGCCGTTCACCTGGAATTGAGGCATCCGGGTAATGAGGGCGTCGATGTCCGCTTCGGAAAGTTTCAGGCCCTGGCGCTGAGCGTCCTGACTCATCACTTCGTCCTGAATCAGTGCCTCGAGCACCTCACGGCGGATACGATCCTCATCCAGCAGTGAAGGATCGGGGTTATCCATCTGCATCATCCGCTGCTGGGTCTCGAGCTGGACGGTACGCAGGAACTCCCTCTCTGTAATGTCCTGGCCATTCACCGTGGCCACTTCCGGCTCTCCGGAAAAACCGCCGATGATGGCGTCCATGCCCCAGATGGACAGTGAAACGATCAGAAGGCCAACGATAACCTTGGCGATGGTACTCTGGGCATTATCCCGAATGTCTTGAAGCATGTTGTTCCTGAATCCCTGTTCAAGGTCCTGCTGAAGGAGTGACGTGTGCTCCGGCGAGCGGTGCTATGAACGTAAAAAGGCGCACCCATTTCGGAATGCGCCTTGGATCTCACAGCGGTCTCCAGATGGGATACCGCCGTTGAAAGAACCGTTACTTAACGGCGTCTTTCAGGGCCTTGCCTGCTTTGAATCCAGGCACTTTAGAGGCCGGAATCTTGATTTCAGCGCCAGTCTGCGGGTTGCGGCCAGTACGGGCGGCGCGCTCTTTCACAGAGAAGGTACCGAAACCAATCAGGGTAACCTGGTCGCCTTTCTTGAGCGCTCCGGTGATGGAGTTGGTCATCGCGTCGAGGGCACGGCCAGCGGCGGCTTTGGAAATATCTGCGGACTCTGCAATTGCATCGATCAGTTCGGACTTGTTCACACTAAACCCCTTCGATTTCAGGTTGAAGATGTTCTAGGTCGGTTTGTTATTCGCGGACGTTCTCGACTATCGCACAGGCGGTCCGAGAATTCCATTCTTCAGTTTTGTTATTCCTTGCGGTTGTTAACCGACGCTCGGAATAGGCACTTACTGCGCGGGAGCCCTTGGTATTGGCTGCTTCACGGCGAAACAGTTATACCAATGGGCTCTCTGGCGTGTCAACAACTCATCCTTTGTTTAATGAGTATTTATGCGCTCTCCGGCGTCGCCTGCATCGTCGTTTGACTTGGCGGGGCCACCGTCCGGTTCAGCTTTGATCGCCCGGGGCTCCGGTGGGTAAGCGAGCGCAATATCCAGCACCTCATCAATCCATTTGACCGGACGGATTTCCAGAGACTCCTTGATGTTATCGGGTATCTCCTTGAGATCTCTTACGTTTTCGTCCGGTATCAACACCGTTTTGATGCCACCGCGGTGGGCGGCCAGCAGCTTCTCTTTCAAGCCACCAATGGCCAGTACCCGACCCCGGAGGGTGATCTCACCGGTCATGGCGACGTCAGCGCGCACCGGAATCCGGGTCAGTGCCGAGACCAGCGCGGTGCACATGCCTATACCCGCGCTGGGTCCATCTTTCGGCGTTGCCCCTTCCGGTACATGCACATGCAGGTCATGCTTTTCGTGAAAGTCATCCGCCACACCCAGTCCAGCTGCCCGGCTGCGAACCACCGTCAGGGCAGTCTGGATGGACTCCTGCATGACATCCCCGAGTGAACCGGTCTTGACCACACGGCCTTTGCCCGGGGTCAGCGCACATTCGATGGTGAGTAACTCGCCGCCGACCTGAGTCCATGCCAGGCCGGTGACCTGCCCAATCTGGTTTTTCTCTTCCGCCAGCCCGTACTTGAATTTCTTCACGCCGGAGTAGTCCTCCAGCATGTCGGGATTCAGGATGACCGAGGCATTGTCTTTGGCTTCCACGTGCTCGCGCACGACCTTGCGACAGATCTTGGCGATTTCCCGCTCCAGCCCACGCACGCCGGCTTCCCGCGTGTAGTAACGGATCAGATCCCGCAGCGTCTCTTCCGGAATCTTCAGTTCGTCCTTGCGCAGGCCATTGGCCTTGAGTTGCTTGGGCAGCAGGTAACGCAGGGCAATGTTCACCTTTTCTTCTTCGGTGTAGCCCGGAATACGGATGATCTCCATCCGGTCCAACAGCGCCGGCGGGATGTTCATGGAGTTGGAGGTACAAACGAACATTACATCTGACAGGTCGTAATCGACTTCCAGATAGTGGTCGTTGAAGGTGTGGTTCTGTTCCGGGTCCAGGACCTCCAGCAAGGCAGAGGCCGGGTCACCACGGTGATCCATGCCCATCTTGTCGATTTCGTCGAACAGGAACAGCGGGTTTTTCACGCCAACCTTGGCAAGCTTCTGCAGCAGCTTGCCTGGCAGAGCGCCAATGTAAGTCTTGCGATGCCCACGAATCTCCGCCTCATCCCGTACGCCACCCAGTGCCATCCGGGTGTACTTGCGGTTGGTGGCTTTGGCGATGGATTGGCCGAGGGACGTTTTACCGACACCCGGGGGCCCAACCAGGCACAGTACCGGCCCTTTCACCTTCTTCACTCGGCTCTGTACCGCCAGGTACTCCAGAATGCGTTTCTTGACCTCGTCCAGACCGTAGTGGTCCCGGTCGAGAATTTCGCGGGCCTTCTCCAGATCGTGGCGAACACGGCTGCGACTTTTCCAGGGCACCGCCAGCATCCAGTCGATGTAGCCGCGCACCACCGTGGCCTCAGCGGACATGGGCGACATCATCTTGAGCTTGTTCAGCTCGGCCTCGGTTTTTTTGCGGGCCTCTTCAGGCAGGCCGGCTTCTTCCAGCTTTTGCTCCAGCTCTTCGAAGTCGTTGTTGCCTTCACCCAGTTGGCCCATCTCTTTCTGGATGGCCTTCATCTGTTCGTTCAGATAGTACTCGCGCTGGCTGCGCTCCATCTGTTTCTTCACCCTGCCCCGGATGCGCTTCTCAACCTCAATCAGGTCGATCTCGCCGTCCAGTTTGCCAAGCAGCAGCTCCACCCGCTTTCGTACATCGAGGGTTTCCAGCAGTTTCTGCTTCTCCGGAATACGCATTTCCAGGTGCGAGGCCATGGTATCCACCAGGCGCTCCAGTTCCTGAATGCCGGTCAGCGAATTGGATACTTCCGAAGGCACCTTCTTGGACAGCTTGACGTATTTTTCAAACTCCTCCATCAGGGTCCTGGTCAGCACGTCTTCTTCCCGTGCCGGCAGCGATTCCTCGTCCAGCACAACCGCTTGCCCGGTCAGGTATTCGGCTTCTTCGATACCGGTGATGCTTGCCCGTGCATTGCCCTCGACCAGCACTTTAACGGTGCCGTCCGGCAACCGGAGCATTTGCAGTACGGTGGCCAGCGTGCCCATATCGAACACATCTTCGGGGCCAGGCTCGTCCGTACCTGCATCTTTCTGGGCAACCAGCAGGATTTCCTTGCTGCCGTCCATAGCCGCTTCCAGCGCCTGGATGGATTTCTCACGGCCCACAAACAGGGGCACCACCATGTGCGGGAAAACCACCACGTCCCTCAGCGGGAGCAGCGGATAATCGTGCACGGCTTCTTCAGGTATACGGGACATAGGGTATCCTCTGACGTCTTTCTTTCAGCATATCACCGTTGATTGGGGCGCAGGCACAAATTGCAATGTTACGGACAGAAAGTCGGACTGCAGGTCACGCCAGGACAGGTGCTGCGACCGATGAGCAGGGCACGAAGACGCAAGGTGACTGACATGGAAAAGGGGCGTCATTCGCCCCTTTTCATATCGCACAGAACCTGAATCTTCAGTCCTCTGGTACCGCCTTGGCGTGATCGCTGCTGGCGTAAATCTTGAAGGGCTCTGAATCTCCCCGGATCACGCTCTCGTCGATCACCACTTTCGACACGTCACGTTCGGACGGGATCTGATACATGGTGTCCAGCAGCGTGGCCTCCATGATCGAACGCAGCCCGCGAGCGCCGGTTTTGCGTTCCATGGCCTTGCGGGCAACGGCGCGCAGGGCGTCCTTACGGAAATCGAGCTCCACACCTTCCATGTCAAACAGCTTCTGGTACTGCTTGGTGAGGGCGTTTTTGGGCTCGGTCAGGATCTGAACGAGTGCTTCCTCGTCCAGTTCAGTCAGCGTCGCAACCACCGGCAGACGGCCCACAAACTCGGGAATCAGGCCAAACTTCACCAGATCCTCGGTTTCCACATCCCGAATGATGTCGCCGGTGTTCTTGCTGTCGTTCTGGCTCTTCACCGTCGCCGAAAAACCGATGGAACTGCGCTCGGAACGATCGCTGATCACCTTCTCCAGGCCGGCAAAGGCGCCACCACAGATGAACAGGATGTTCCCGGTGTCCACCTGCAGGAATTCCTGCTGCGGGTGCTTCCGGCCACCTTGCGGGGGAACCGAGGCAACCGTGCCTTCGATCAGTTTCAGCAACGCCTGTTGGACACCCTCACCGGACACATCCCGAGTGATGGACGGGTTGTCGGACTTGCGGGAAATCTTGTCGATCTCGTCGATGTAGACGATACCGCGCTGGGCCTTCTCAACGTCGTAATCACATTTCTGCAGAAGCTTCTGGATGATGTT
>DASSWD010000313.1:0-2105 GCA_035705335.1 Marinobacter sp.
TCCGCCGCCGCTTCAATGGCTGCTGATGCGGTGTTGGGGATGTCGTGGAATTTGAGATCCAGGAACACCTCAAATCCCCGGCCCTGCAGCGCTCTTACCAGACTCGGCCCGAAACGGGTAAACAGCTCCTTGCCCACTTTCAACCGGCATTTGGCCGGGTCCAGTTGGTCAGCGAGAGCCAATGCGGGGTCCTGGGACGGAAAATCCAGGGCGACGATGATTTTCGGGTCGTGGGCAGCGGGAGAGCGATCAGAGGTTGGCACAGTAAGTTCCAGGGTTAATACAGTCAGAGTTGGTTCAGGGCGTGTTCCGGGTTATTCAGCTTCCACCCCCTGTATCGGGCGAATGGTTTCCCAGTGTTTGCAGCTCGGGCACAACCAGTGCAACTGCTGACCGGAGAAACCGCAGCTTACGCACCGGTATACCGGACGGTTGGCCAGAATCAAATGGCCAAGTCGGCTGACCAGCCGGCCTTCGTCGGTGGTCATGCCCTTTTCGTAACCGGCCATTTCCACCAGCCGTAAAAGCCCCCGCACCGATGGGCGGGTTTCCAGCTCCAGCCGGAGCAGATCAATGGCCGCCGGGCGACCCGATGTGCGCTCGACAGATTCTACCAAAGCCAGCAGCAAACTGGTGCTAGGATATTGCTCGTACAGTTTTCGCAGCTTCTTCACCAGGCGGCCGACGTCACCGTGCTCCCGCTCCAGCTTCATCAGGCGATCCACTGCCTCGGGGCCGAACTGCGGGTTCTGCTCGAAGACCTTCAGGCTCAGGTTAGCCGCCTCACGATAATTGCCCTGGCGTAGCTGCTGCTTCATCAGCAGGAAGCTGGCGCGCACGCAGGACCGGTCGTATTCCAGAGCCTCTTTCGCGAGCTTCTGCGCTGTCCACCGATCGTCACGATTCAAAGCCAGCTCGGACAACTCACAGGTCATATACGCCAGCGCCTTGAACATGGCAGGGTCGGCGTCGCCACGGATCAGGGTCTGGGCTACCTGGGCAGCTTTTTCCCACTCCCGCTCCTGCTGATACAACTCGATCAGGGCCTTCGACGCGCGACGGCCGTATTCCCGGTCTCCCATCAACTGGTGCAGCAGAGCCTCAGCGCGGTCCAGCAGGCCGGCGTTGAGGTAGTCCATGGCCAGCTCCAGAGTAACCTGGGGCGAATACCGGGGCGGCAGCTCCGGGCGGGCCAACAGGTTCTGGTGGATCAGGATGGCGCGGTCAGTCTCGCCCTTATTGCGGAAATGACTGCCAATGGAAAGGTGCAGGCTGACCGTGTCCTTGTTCACCGCCAGCGACTGAACAAAGTTATCAACGGCCTGGTCAGAGTAATTGGTAAAGAGAAACTGAAGACGGTCTTTGACGGACTCCTCATCCGAAATGACCTTGGAGGTTTGTCCGGATCGGTTGCCAAAACGGCCGATGGCCCAGCCCACCGCAACGGCCACCGTCAACAGCAGCCACTGGAGGAACATATCCATTAAAGTGCCCGGTCGTGGTCTGCCCTGGATTTCTCCAACGCCTGCTCAGCACGCTCCAGGCGTTTTTGCAGGGTGCGGCGGGACACTGAGGTACGTACGGTCGCCAGCGTGGTGAACAGAATACCCACCAGTGCCCCGATCACAAAGGCCATGATGATCCAGACAGCAACGCCGTGGGGCTGGGTTTCGAACAGGAGAAAGTTGAGCGAAACCGCCATCTGGTTGTTGAGGGAAAACACCAGCGCCAACAGAATCAGAACCAGGACCAGTAACGTGATGAGAATCTTCTGAAATCCTGCCATATCTCAAGCGCTCCATACGGGCAAGGGCCCGGTCATCCTGTGTTGCAAAGGCGTCTGGCGCGGGGCTCAGAAGCCTTTTTTCATGCTGTCGTTCACCTGCTCGCGCAATTCCTTGCCGGGCTTGAAGTGGGGAACGAACTTGGCCGGAAGCTGCACCGCATCTCCGGTTTTAGGATTTCGGCCGGTGCGGGCTTCGCGGTGGTGGAGAGAAAAACTGCCAAAGCCACGGATTTCAATACGCTGACCATCCGCCAGGGCCTGGGACATGTGTTCGATGATGGACTTGACCGCCAGCTCCACGTCCTTGACGGACAGCTGG
>DASSWD010000314.1:0-4643 GCA_035705335.1 Marinobacter sp.
GTTGCTGCCGGTGATCCTCAAGGTACTGTCCGGCAAAGGCTTCGTGGGACAAGCCCCAGCCGGCCAGGGATTCCGGATCGCCATGGAGCACCAGAATCTTTAGGCCTCCAAAGAACAAGCAGCGGTATCGTGGCAGCACCGACAGCCGTTTGCACAGATCCAGGTGCCGTTCCGCGATGCCCCGCAGCCGCTGGATGATGCCGTTGGAGCGCTCCACCACGCGCTGATCCACGAATTCCGGGTAGGCACAGCCACAACCGGCGCCGTCATTGGGCATCGCCAGCTCGTAATCGACATTGCCAAGAATCACCGTGTGGTCCAGCACCCGGTTGTTGATGGCCCTGAACAGGTCATCGCTGGCGTTGAACCAGTTAAAGTCGCCGTTGAACACCATCCGCACCCGGTGGCCCGCCTGTTCTTCGGCCAGAGCCATGCGCTCAATCTCGTCCAGCGCCAACGGGTTGCCGTAAAGCCCGCCGATGACGTAAATCACATCATCGTTCACCCATACCGGGTCCTGGCAAAGCACTTCAGACCGGTAGCGATAAGCAAGCGGGCAACTGCGACCTTCGGTCATCACCCTCTCCTAGACCTCACCGGCGGCCAGAGAACGACCGGCCAGCCGGCGCAGCACCAGCGGCAGGAAAAAGCCCGCGGTACAGATCAGGAAACCGTAGGCGTTCACTCCAAGCAGCAATGCATAGCGGCCATCGCCAATGGCCCAGCTGGCCGGAATCAGGCCGGCGGCCAGCAGAACCCCGAGGCCCAGGCCGGTCCAGAAGCTGAGGTGGAAACTCCAGGGCGACCAGCGGGTAAACCCGTAGAACAGGAACACCGGTGCCAGGCCCATGACCATGGTGCCGGAGATGGTGGTGGCAGTGAGGATGTCGGTACCGGCAAACATCGGCAGGTTACCCAGGATGGCGAAAATCACCATGATCACGGCCCCGACACGAACACTGGGCAGTTTGTCGTTGGCCCGGCGGGCAAGCCGGGGCAGATCCACCGCCAGGGATTTGGCCAGGGATGAGAAGGTGGAGTCCAGGGTGGAGCCGGCGGAGGTCATCATGATCACGCTCATGAAGAACAGCGCCGCCAACCCGAGGGACTGGCCCACGGCCGCCGGTGCGTTGCCCATGGCGTCGATGCCGTTAAGCCGGGCGTGAACGCCCACCAGGCTGAACGCAAACACCGCAACAAAGCCCAGCAGTCCCGCCACGACGAAGCTTTTGAGCATGGTTTTTTCTTTGTTCACAAAACCCCTGTCGGTCAGTACCGGATCATGAAAGGGATAGCTGAACATTTGCAGGAGCGCAACCAGCAGCAGGTCCACGCCGGCGTTCAGGCGGAACTCGCCGTTGGTCAGCAGGGCGCTGGCGCCGTTGGACGGCACGATGAGGAACAACACGGCACCGAGGAAGAACACAAAGACAAAGGTCTGGATGACGTCGGTGAAGATAGAGGAACGCAAGCCGCCTTTGAGGCTGTATGCGAGGGTAAAGAAGGTAAACAGCATGGCGGCGGCGTAGTATTCCCATTCGCCAGGCAGTCCGAAGTAGCCGCCGACGACGGCGGTGTTGCTCCAGACCTCGTTGTAGAGGCGGATCAGGATCGCGGCGGCAAACGCCAGCGCCGCGAGCCGGCCGAAGCGCGAGGTCAGGAAGTCCTGCAGGCTGCGGGCGCCGGTCTGGGTGCGAATCAGGTAGATAACGTAGCCGGCCACGGGAATCGACAACCAGTAGCTTGCGTAGGCAAGGCCACCCACCACGCCGTAGGCGGCACCGAGGTTGGCGGCGTTGGTCACGGATTTGGCGAAGATCCAGCTGATAAAGATGCTGGCGGTGAGTGACCACTGACCCACCGGGTTGCCGTGGTCGTCCGCGCCCTTGTAGAACGAATCCGCAGTTTTACTCTTCGGCGACAGCGCGTACATCACCACGCCGTAGACCAGCAGGAATCCCCAGAACAGGGTGGCTTCTGTGATGTTCATTCTTTCCTCTGCTCGTTCGCTCCGGGGCTTTCCCGTTGGGTTTCTGGGTTTGGTGCCTATCGGGTCGGGCCGGTCAGGGTTTCAAAAAAACGCCCATTAACCCATCCATGGGGGGCTTGGTCGCGCCGTCCATGGCGCTCCACATTTTTTGAAACCCTGACCGGCCCGACCCTAGTTCGATCTGAATGCTGAACGCCCCGGCAGCGCGATTCACGATCAAGTTATCCCGCCGGTGTTCTATCAGGAAACTCTTTTTCTCTTCCGCCTTTCAACTTAATACCCGAACGGCAAAGCCGTATCCGCGGTCTGGGTGGTGGGGTTAAATTATCCGCCGGAAAAAAATGTCTGAGCGCAGCGAGTTGTTTTTTCCAAGGAGAATTTCACCCCACTTCCCAGGCCGCCAATGACCAGCCATCAGTCCTGCAGAAAGGCCGCCAAACTCAAACCGGAGCCGAACAACTAGCCCCAAACCGGTAGCATGAGAAACACCGGTGATGCCGCAACATAATCCGCTCCTCCATGCTCTCCGCCAGCGTCCCACCCAGATCGTATTGAGGGTCATCGTCCACCAGCGTACAGGCATACACCCGCACCTCATCGCCCTTCTTCACCAGCATCCGCGTGTACGTGCACATAAAATGCGACCGAGCCTCTTTGGTCGGGTACTTCTCCATGCAGGTCTCGGTGATCTCAGGGCTGCCGTCCTCAGAACCCGGAACACCCAGATCCGGGAAAACCGTGAAGGCAAGATTCTCCGGAATGCCCCATTCCCGGAAGATGCCACGGAACGCGTCTTCAACCGCAACAGGGTTTTCCCCTAGGTCGGACTGGCGAGCGATGGAGACTTTGAAACCCTGCTCGATCAGCCAGCGAATGCCGTCCAGCGCTTCATCAAAGCTGCCCTCGCCCCGGTCCTTGTCGTGCCGGGCGCGGTCCGGGAAATCCAGGCTGACCCGGAAATGGATCGGGTAAGGGTTGTCCAGCAATGGCAGCACCTGATGCTGGCGCTTGTGCAAAGGTTCCGTTGCGTTGGTCAAAACAAAACAGGGCCGGTGCTGGCTGGCGTAATCGAGGATATTCACGAAATCCCGAATCACAAAAGGTTCACCACCGGTGAAGGAGAACTGCTCCACGCCCATGTCCAGGGCTTCGTGAATGAACGGCTTCACGTCGCTGAGCTTCATGCCCGGGATGCGGCCGTCGCCGGGCCTGGAGCCCTCCAGGCAGAAGGGGCAGGCCAGATTGCAGGCGGTGCCGGTGTGGATCCACAACTCCCTGAGTTTGTCCCCGTCGATGTAACCACGGGGGTCGCCGTTGCGGGTGTGAGTCCAACTGTCGCGGGCCCTCGGTTCCAGGACCTCGACCGCCGGGATGCGTTTCTTTCGGGCCGTTCTGGCCTCGGTCAGGGGCATAGCTGCTCCTTGGTTCGTCGATATTCTTGAGCCACAGACATCCGTGGGGCTGTTTTGTTACATCTTATACGGACATTTTCAGCCCGTGGTGATTTGGTTCGGCCTGGCCGGCTGGTCCTTGCCCCGGCGCCAGCCGTGCAGTTTTACCAGCAGGTTGAGCACGCCCTGGGGCGCGTGGGCCCGTTTCCATTCGCCGGCGGCGTATTTGGCCGATTCGTTCCAGGTCGGGTACGGGTGAATCGTGCCCAGTATCTTGTTCAGTCCAAGCCCATGCTTCATGGCCAGGGTGAATTCAGCCAGAATTTCACCCGCGTGGCTGCCGACCACCACGGCACCCAGTATCTTGTCTTTACCCGGGGGCGTCAGCACTTTGATGAAGCCGTGGTCCTCGCTCTCGGCGATGGCCCGGTCCAGATCGTCCAGACCATAACGGGTGACCTCGTAAGCCACGCCCCGAGCCCTGGCTTCGGCTTCGCTCAGACCGACCCGGGCCACTTCCGGCGAGGTGAAGGTCACCCAGGGCATCACCCGGTAATCCACCCTGAAGCGTTTGAACTGGCCGAACAGTCCGTTCACCGCCGCGTACCAGGCCTGATGGGCGGCGGCGTGAGTAAACTGATATGGGCCCGCCACGTCGCCACAGGCGAACACATTGGGGTAGCGCAGGCTCATGTCTTCCTCCACCGGCACGGTGCCGTTGGGCAGCGTTTCCACGCCGATGCGTTCAAGCCCCAGCCCCTCGGTATTGGCCCGGCGGCCCACGGCCACCAGCACCTGGTCGAACGGAATCCGCACGCGCTCGCCGTTGTGGTCGCAGTAGGCGACCCGTTCACCGTCTTCCATACGAAACTCGGCGGCAGAATGTTTCAGCCGGACATCCACCCCGTCGGCCTGGAACTGCTTGAGAACAAGCTCGGACACATCCGGGTCTTCTTTGGCCAGCAACCGGTCGCCCATTTCCACCTGGGTCACCCCGCTGCCCAGGCGGGCAAAAGCGTGGGCCAGCTCCGAGCCGATGGGCCCGCCACCCAGCACCAACAGCCGTTCGGGCTGTTCCTGCAGATCCCAGAGGTTTTCCGAGGTCAGTGGCTGCATGTCTTCCAGCCCGGGAATCGGCGGTACCGCCGGCTTGCCGCCGGTGGCCACCACGATGCTGCGGGCGGTCAGGCGTTCGGTACGGCCGTCGTTGTGGCGCACCTCCAGTTCCCAGGGCGAGATGAAACTGGCTTCGCCGGCGATGC
>DASSWD010000315.1:0-5932 GCA_035705335.1 Marinobacter sp.
ACCAGGTCGACTTTCGGGAAGTCGGCGTCGGGCTGAATGCTTAATACAGAGGCTTTCACTGCGTCCACCCGATGGGCCATGCCGCCCTGTTCGGCCTGATCAGCCGGCAGGCGCACCAGGAATTTGCCTTCGGTGCCAAACTCCTGAATGGCGGCATCCTGGATAGAATCGCGTTGCAGGGTGGTGCGCAGTTGGCCGACAGTGACTCCGGGGGCACTGACCTCGACCAGGGTGCCGCCAGTGAAGTCGACGCCGTAATTCAGCCCCGGCTGGAATAACAGGACTAGCGAGGCCACCGATAACAGTCCGGACAATGCCAACCCATGCACCCGATGCCGCATGAAGTCCCGGGTGCGGTTGCCCAGATCATCCATCCAGCGTGCACCGGCAAAGGGCAGGGGCTCCCGCTCCCGGCCGCGTATCCGGAATTCCATCAGCAAGCGGGTGAACGCCACGGCAGTGAACAGTGAGGTCAACAGGCCGATGCCGATGGTGACGGCAAACCCCTTAACCGGGCCGGAGCCAAACAGGACCAGCAGGCTGATCGCGATGAGCGTAGTGATATTGGAATCCAGAATGGTGCCATAAGCGCGGCCGAAGCCCTCGCGCAGCGCCAGCCAGGCTGGGCGGCCCTTTCGGGTTTCTTCCCGGATGCGTTCGTTGATCAGGATGTTGGCGTCCACCGCCATGCCGATGGTCAGGATGATACCGGCAATACCTGGCAGGGTGAGGGTAGCGCCCAGAAGACTGAGCACGCCAAACACCAGGCCCACGTTGACCGCCAGCCCCAGGCAGGCAATCAGCCCCCAGCGCCCGTAGATACCCACCATAAAGGCCAGAACCAGGGCGGCACCCAGTAAACCGGTGCTGACACCCATGGTGATGGAGTCGCTGCCCAGGTCCGGGCCAACGGTGCGTTCTTCCACCACGTCCAGCGGTGCAGGCAGGGCGCCGGCCCGGAGCAACAACGCAAGCTGCGTGGCCTCGGCCGTGGTGAACGAACCGCTGATTTCGCCACTGCCGCCGGCAATGACGCCGCGAATCACCGGGGCGGTAATGACTTCGCCGTCCAGCACAATGGCCAGGGCACGGCCCAGGTTGCGCCGGGTCATGTCGCCGAACTGTTCTGCGCCCTCTTTATCGAGTTTGAAGGTCACCACCGGTTCGCCGGTGTCCGGATTGAACGCCATTCTGGCATCGCGAATGTGCTCGCCAGCCATCGCAACCCGGGTTTCCAGACGGTACTCGCCGGTGCCCTCAGAGCCCGGCAGAACCAGGGTGGGTGTGTTCCGGTCGCGGGTGGCTTTGGCGGCCCAGTGGAAGGTCATTTTGGCGGTGGTGCCAAGCAGTTCCCGGATCTCCGACGGGTCCGCCACGCCGGGCATTTGCACCAGAATATGGTGGCTGCCCTGGCGGGTAATAGACGGGTCCACCAGGCCGGTTTCGTCCAGGCGCCGGCGCACCACTTCCAGGCTGCGATCCACCGCATCCCTGATCACCAGCTCTTCCGGCTGGTCGGGGTTTTCGGCCAGCAATTCGCGGGTGTCTACCTCCAGCAGCAGGTGCGAGCCGCCCTGCAGATCAAGCCCCAGCGCGACGGTGTTGTCCAGATACCACTGGGGCAGTTTGTCGGCCACGTTGGCCGGCAGAAGGTTGGGCATCGCGCTCAGCAAGCCGAGCACGATCACAAGGCCGTAGACCACGGCCCGGGAACGGAGTGATTTCATCGTTGATCCTGTTATTTATCCATGCAGTAGCCCCATGGCATAGCTGGGGCTGGTTCAGCGTGTGGGGTGGATCAAACGATGGGCGGTGCGCGGCCCGGTGGGCGGCAGAACTGGGGCTCTGCCGGCAGGTCAACGGCCTGGGGGCAAGCGCAATCACCTTCGACATTAGCCGAAAGGATAGCGAGTTGATTGGTAGCAAACTGCGCGAGTGGTGTATCTTGTTGATCTTTCCCGTGCTCTTTGTCTGCAGCGCTCTGAATCAGCGCCCAGCCAGCCGATTGGCCGGCCACCACCAGGTGTTGAAGGGGGGTATCGGCGACAGGGCCGCCAGACGGGCTGTGGGCTTTGACCTGGGTTACCGAACACAGAAACACCAGCGACAGCAGACAGGCCGACACCCAGGCCAGTCCGGTGAGGCTTGGCGATGGTGCCTTGGCTATCCGTGTTGATGGGGTCATGGGCGTGGTGTCCTGAGGTCTTCCTGAAGTGTGCGGCGGCCACGGTTCGCCGTCAATAGGGGTTTCAATGAGTTTGATGATCCAGGCCCTGGTGCCGGTATTTGTACTGATCCTGCTGGGCTATCTGTTCCAGCGCTGGCAGTTCCCGGGTGGGGATTTCTGGCCCCAGGCCGAGCGTTTAACCTATTACGTGCTGTTTCCGGCGATGCTGGTGTTCAAGCTCGGCAGTGCTGAGCTGCCACCTTCGGCTTATCAGGACATTGCCCTGCTAATCGTATCCATGCTGGCGGCCATGACCCTGGTGCTGATGGTGGTTCAGCAGATCTGGCGCTGGAGTGGCGCTGTGTTCTCCTCGGTCTATCAGGGCGCCATCCGTTTCAATTCCTACGTGGGGCTGGCCGCAGGCGGCATGCTGCTGGGCGATGAGGGCCTGTCGCTGACGGCGATAGCGGTGGCGGTGATGGTGCCGCTGTTGAACCTGATCTGTATTGTGATGTTTTCGCTGGTGGCCAGTGACCGGCGTCTGCAGTTGCTGCCCGTGTTGAAGGCGATCATCACCAACCCGCTGATTCTGGGATCGGTGCTGGGGGTGTTGTGGAGTTTCTTCCAGATTGGTTTTCACCCTTTGTTGGCGGGCATTCTGGCGCCGTTGAGCAATCTGGCTTTGCCGATGGGTCTGATGACGGTCGGGGCGGGCCTGAAATTGACGGCGCTCAGGGGGGCGACGGCGCCGTTCCTGGTGTCGACCGGGCTCAAACTGATCGCCTTCCCGGTGATGACACTTGGGATTGCCATGGCGTTGGGGCTGGATGGTTTGCTGGTGCAGGTGGTGATGTTGCTGGCAGCGTTGCCGACCGCGACGTCTGCTTACATTCTGGCCAGGCAGTTAGGCGGTGATGCGCCGCTCATGGCGGGCATTGTCAGTGGCCAGACCCTGCTGGCTATACTGACAATGCCACTGATGCTAAGCCTTCTCTGGTAGGCAGGTCAGTACCGCGTCCGCAATGGAACGCTGGAACTGGACATAGCCGTCCGGCCCGGTGGGGATATCCGTGGCCAGTGGATCCCAGGTGGTGAAGGTCACGCTCAGCCCTTCAGTGATCGAACGCCACCATTGCCTGTCAAACTGTGGCTCGGTCAGCAGGCAGGGGTGGGTGGCCGCCTGCAATTTGCCCTGTACTTCGGCAATGTGCCGGGCGCCGGGGGACAGTTCCGGGTTCAGGGTGAGTACGCCCGCCAGTTTCAGGCCGTAATGCCCGGCATAGCGGCTGAACGCATCATGGTACGTGAACAATTCAATATCGCGGGCCGGCGCAAGATCCTCGAGAATGGCCTGCTCGGTGGCGCTCAGATCGCGCTCGAAGCGGGCGAGATTGGCATCCAGGGCCGCGACATCAGCGCCTTCGATGGCGGCCAGTGCATCCCGGATATCCTTTGCCATACCGAGTGCCAGTGCCGGGTCCAGCCAGACATGGGGATCTTCGCCGCCGCTGTGCTCGTGGCCGTGGTCATGTCCACGTTCATCTTCGTGCCCGTGGTTATCGTGGTGCTCGTCTTCCACCGGGTCGGCCATGCCCTGACCGGGCAGGAAGGCAATGGTGCGGTCCCGAAAATCGGCGCCGTTCAGCATCCGCGACAGAAACGTTTCTATACCCGGGCCGACCCAGAAAATCACGTCTGCCTGTTCCAGCGCGCGGCGCTCTGACGGTTTCATGTTGTAGCTGTGTGGGCTGGCACCCGGGGGCACCAGGGTGGAAACACTCACGTCGTCACCGGCTACGGCACG
Source organism: Marinobacter sp. (assembly GCA_035705335.1). Taxonomy (GTDB): domain Bacteria; phylum Pseudomonadota; class Gammaproteobacteria; order Pseudomonadales; family Oleiphilaceae; genus Marinobacter. Next base: position 3,972 of record DASSWD010000315.1, read on the forward strand.
GACCAGCAGTTCAACCGGTTTGATGGAGGCAACCACATTGGTGGCCAGAACAGGTGCGGAAGTCATGGCCGCTGCCAGACCAAGAGGCAGCGCAAGGTGTTTGAATGGCATGGAGGGTGAATCCTGTTGATTGAATGTAACGTTATAATATAACGTTTTATTGGATGTGTGCAAAACCGAGCCATGCGAAACCGGCGCCTGGCCGGTATAATGCCGCGTTTATTGATCGGCCACTTAACGACAGGATACGTCATGACCGTACGCACCCGAATTGCACCGTCACCTACCGGTGATCCACACGTTGGTACCGCCTATGTGGCTCTGTTCAACCTGTGTTTTGCCCGTCAGCACGGCGGCCAGTTCATCCTCCGGATAGAAGACACCGATCAGGCGCGCAGCACGGCGGAATCCGAGCGGGACATCCTCAAGGCGCTGCGCTGGTTGGGTCTCAACTGGGACGAAGGCCCCGATGTCGGCGGCCCCCACGGCCCCTATCGTCAGTCCGAGCGCAAACACATGTACGCCCAGTACGCGGAGGACCTGGTCACCGCTGGCCATGCGTTCTATTGCTTCCGCACGCCGGAGGAGCTGGACGCCATCCGCGAGGAACGCAAGGCAGAAGGCCTGAACCCTGGTATCAAGGGCGATCTGGAGCTGCCCGCGGAAGAGGTCAAACGCCGTCTGGACGCGGGCGAGCCATACGTGATCCGCATGAAGGTGCCCGACGACGGCGTGTGCGAGATCAAGGACATGCTGCGGGGCTCCATCGAGATCGACTGGGCCCAGGTGGATTGTCAGATCCTGCTGAAATCGGATGGCATGCCGACCTATCATCTGGCCAACGTGGTGGATGATCACCTGATGGGCATTACCCACGTGCTGCGGGGTGAGGAGTGGATCAACTCGGCACCCAAGCACAAACTGCTTTATCAGTATTTTGGCTGGGACATGCCGGAGCTGTGCCACCTGCCGCTGCTGCGCAATCCGGACAAGAGCAAGTTGTCCAAGCGCAAGAACCCCACCAGCATCAATTTTTATGAGCGCATGGGCTTTCTGCCGGAGGCGGTCACCAACTATCTGGGTCGCATGGGCTGGTCCATGCCGGACGAGCGTGAGAAGTTCACCCTGGATGAAATGATTGAGAACTTCGACATTCAGCGGGTCTCCCTGGGCGGCCCGGTGTTTGATATGGAAAAACTGCGCTGGTTGAACGGCCAGTGGATCCGCGAGGAACTGAGTGATGACCAGTTCATGGCGCGGATGCAGCAGTGGTGGTTCAACGAGGACGACCTGAAGGCACTGGTGCCTCACATCAAGGGCAGGGCTGAGGTGTTCTCGGATGTGGCGCCGATGGCCCAGTTCATGTTCAGTGGCATGTTGCCCCTGAAGCCGGAGGACTTCGCCCACAACAAGCTGGACGAAGGCGAGATTCGGCGGGTGCTGCAGTTCACCCTGTGGAAACTGGAAGCCCAGCGACACTGGAGCAAAGACGCGATCTTTGCCGACATCAAGGCGCTGGCCAAGGCCATGGATCTGAAGATGGGGGATTTCATGTTCTCGATCTTCGTGGCGATTGCCGGTACGCCGAACTCCTGGTCGGTGATGGATTCCATGGCCTTGCTGGGGCCGGATATGACCCGCTCCCGGCTGCGCCATGCACTGGAAGTGATGGGTGGTTTTTCCAAGAAAGAATCGAAGAAAGTGGAGAAGGAATACGCCGCGCTGGCTATTCACTGACCGCTTTGATCGCTGGGTAAACAGCCTGAACAGGGAGGTTCAGGAAAATGCAAAAAAGTGGCAATAAACGGTTGACGCCCCCGGGGCGGATCCTTAATATACGCAGCCGTTGAGGGGCCATAGCTCAGCTGGGAGAGCGCAACACTGGCAGTGTTGAGGTCAGCGGTTCGATCCCGCTTGGCTCCACCAATTTCTAGTCCCCTTCGTCTAGTGGCCTAGGACTC
>DASSWD010000316.1:0-4143 GCA_035705335.1 Marinobacter sp.
ACCGGCGCCCGCTTGATCTTCTCTTTACCCGCGTCTTCGCCGGTGATTTCGCTCAACACGCCCTCTTCATAAGCGTCTTCACTGACGGCCCTGGGCTTGTGACCCAGCTCTTCGGTCACGAGGACGGCGGTTTCCTGATCCAGCACCTGGTTGATAGTGGCCATTACGCCCATGCCCATCAGAGTCTTGATCACATCGGCAGCTTTGACTGCCATGCGCTGGGCCAGATCACCGACGGTGATGGTTTCCGGAATCTGTACTTCTCTTACCATTGGCTTTGTGGGCCTCTCAAAAGCATGACGCTTTTCTTTCGGTTTCTTTTTGGCCCGCAATTGCTTGCGAGGAACGGCTTCTTCCTCGTCCTCGCTGATCACCAACGGCTCTTCCACCGGGCGACTGCGTGGGCCACGATGGCCAGCCTGCTTCTTCTTGGGCTTGCCTTCTTCAACGTCGTCGCCGCGCTCGCGTACCTTCTCTTTCTTTTTCTTGGGTTTACGATCCCGACCTTCGTCCTCTGGCGGAGGCATGGGAATGTCCTCCGGCGCCAGCGTTTCTTCTACCTTGGGCTCTGCGGCCTGCTCGGCTTCCGGCTTGGCAGCTGCGCTTTCCTGGGCCGCTTCGGTACCAGACTGAGCCTGTTCGGCCACGGCTCCTGGTCTGCCCTCCACCGCTGCTTGCTCGACACTTGCAACCGCTGCTACCTCTTCCTGCTTCGGCGCTTCCAGCTCCTGCTCAGGCTGAGTTTCTGCACGCTTGACGTAGGTACGGCGTTTGCGCACCTCAACGTTAACCGTCTTTGCTTTGCCGGCCTTCAGAGTGGTGGTGGTCTTGCGCTTAAGGGTAATCTTGCGCGGCTCAGCATCCGCCTCGCCGTGGGTTTTTCTCAAGTGCGCCACCAATTGCTGCTTCTCATCACTGGTCACAGTGTCGTTCTCGGAGCGGGCCTTCAGGCCAGCCTCCACAATCTGCTTCAGCAAACGATCCACGGGAGCGCCTACATCTGCGGCCAGTTGTTTTACCGTTACATCCGCCATACTGGTCCTCCTCTCCCGAATCAGGCCTGGTCTTCAAACCAGGGTGCACGCGCGATCATGATCAACTGACCAGCACGTTCTTCATCCATACCATCAATTTCAAGCAGTTCGTCGATCGACTGCTCCGCCAGGTCTTCCATGGTGCGCACGCCCATGCCCGCGAGCTTGAACGCCAGCGCACGGTCCATACCGTCCATACTCAGCAGATCTTCTGCCGGCTCGGCGCCTTCCAGCGCTTCTTCACTGGCCAGAGCCTGATTCAGCAGCGCATCTTTGGCGCGGCTGCGCAGCTCGGTGACGGTTTCTTCATCAAAGCCGTCGATCGCCAGCATTTCTTCCTTCGGCACGTAGGCCACTTCCTCAATCGAGGTGAAGCCCTCATCAATCAGAACGCCGGCAAACTCCTCGTCCACGTCAAGGAACCTGGTGAAGTGCTCGAGCAGGCGGCTGTGTTCCTGCTCCTGGCGCTCACCTGCTTCCTCTTCGGTCATCACGTTCAGGGTCCAGCCGGTCAGCTCGGTCGCCAGGCGTACGTTCTGGCCGTTCCGACCGATGGCCTGGGCCAGGTTGTCCTCAGCCACGGCAACGTCCATGGTGTGGCGGTCTTCGTCCATCACGATGGAAGCCACCTCCGCCGGTGCCATCGCGTTGATGACCAGTTGCGCCGGGTTGTCGTCCCAGAGCACGATGTCAACACGCTCACCGCCCAGCTCGTTGGAGACGGCCTGCACCCGGGAACCACGCATGCCCACACAGGCACCCACCGGATCAATCCGACGGTCGTTGGTTTTTACGGCAATCTTCGCTCGCGAACCGGGATCACGGGCAGCGCCGCGAATCTCGATCAGCTCTTCGGCGATTTCCGGCACCTCGATGCGGAACAGTTCGATCAGCATCTTTGCGTTGGCGCGGCTGAGGATCAGTTGCGGCCCGCGATGGTCGGTGCGAATTTCCAGCAGCAATGCTCGTACCCGGTCGCCCATGCGGAAAGTTTCGCGGGCAATCAGCTGATCACGGGGCAACAGCGCCTCGGCGTTGCCACCCAGGTCGACGATGACGTTGTCGCGGGTAACTTTCTTGACGGTACCGGAGACCAGCTCTCCCACACGGTCGCGATAGCTGTCGACAATCTTCATGCGCTCGGCTTCGCGCACCTTCTGGAAGATGATCTGTTTGGCCGCCTGGGCACCAATCCGCCCGAAGGCAACCGATTCGACTTTCTCTTCGTGGGTGTCGCCCGGCTTAAGGTTGGTGTCGATTTCCTCGGCTTCCTGAAGCGTCAGTTCAGTGCCCAGTGCAGGGACCGCGTCGTTGTCCACGACCAGCCAGCGACGAAAGGTTTCGTACTCTCCGGTACGGCGATCAATAGCAACCCGGATATCGGCCTCTTCGTCGTCATAGCGTTTCTTGGCAGCGGTCGCAAGGGCGAGTTCAATCGCCTCAAAAATCACGTCCTTCTCGACACCTTTCTCGTTCGAGACGGATTCCACTACCAGCAAGATCTCTTTACTCATGGCTTTACCCTGCCCTTAAATGTTCGATACATCGGAATGCATGTGCTGCCGGCTTATTCGAAGACCGGCACGATGTTGGCCCGCTCAATGCTGTCGAACGGCAACAGGTATTCGTGGTCGTCCACCACAACAATCACCTCGTCGCCCTCAACGCCCTTGATCAGCCCCTGAAACTTGCGACGGCCTTCAAACGCCATCCGCAAACGAATCTGTACCTGATGCCCGATAAATTCCTGATACTGCTCAAGGCGGAACAATGGCCGGTCCATTCCAGGCGAGGACACCTCCAGGGTGTACTCCGTCTGTATGGGGTCTTCCACGTCCATCACACCGCTGATCTGGCGGCTGACTTTCTCGCAGTCATCAATCTTGATGCCGTTCTCAGCGTCGTCAATGAATACCCGCAACAGGGATTGGTAGCCCTTGGAGCGAAATTCAAGGCCCCAGAACTCGTATCCGAGCCCCTCGACGACCGGGCGCAGGATGTCTTCCAGTTGTTTCAGCTTGGCTGACAAGTGTTGCCGCCTCCGTCTTTAATCCAATTTTTCAGGGTACTTTTAACCGTACTTTTCAAAGTACAAAAACAAAAAAAGGGCTGTTGATCAGCCCTTTTTATGCACCAGGGCCCGTTGCGCCAGGCCCCTTAATCAAAAAGCCCCTCAGTCTGGGGCCTTTTGTTGCAAGAATGCGCAGAGAGCCCAACCCAAACCGCTCTCTGCCGACAGACACCTGGCCTGCCCGGAATCCGGCAGCCAATCAAACCGCCGGAATCCGTTATCCGCGGGAGTATAGAGACGCCACACGGACTGGTCAAGGACTGACCAAAAAAAACGGCCTGGGTATACCAAGCCGTCTTTTTCAATAATGGTGCCCAAGGCCGGACTCGAACCGGCACGGCTTTCGCCACTACCCCCTCAAGATAGCGTGTCTACCAGTTCCACCACTTGGGCAACACCCTTTACTCAAGCTCAGGGAGATCAGACTCCCCGCTCTCGGTCTCGCTGGCTGCAGCATCATCCGCAGTCGGCGCCGGTTCTGCGTCGGCCGGCGCCAGATCGCGGGATTCCTGAACCACCGGAATGCCTGCCTGGCCCGCCACTTCGGCGCGATTCTTGGCGAAAATCGCCAGCGAAAAACTGGTTACGAAAAAGACCACCGCCATAAGGGTGGTCATCCGGGTCAGAAAACTGCCACTACCCTGACTACCAAACACTGTCTGGGATGCACCACCACCAAAGGCGGCACCGGCATCTGCACCCTTGCCCTGCTGAATCAGCACCAGACCCACCAGCGCCACCGCGATCACAACGTGAACGACTAATACCAGTGTTTCCAACCAATCCATACAGACTCTCGTATTCGTTTACTTAGGCACCCGCCGGCATGGACCGGCAAATGCTCAGAAAATCTTCAGCCTTGAGTGACGCGCCGCCGATCAGGCCGCCGTCAATATCAGGCTCCGCAAACAAAGCGGCAGCATTATCCGCTTTTACACTGCCGCCGTAAAGTACTGATAACTCCGTAGCCGGCGCATTCAGCTCGGCCAGCACCCGGCGAATGCCCGCATGCATGGCCTGAGCGTCACTGGCACTGGC